>JBGMQW010000228.1:2238-5130 GCA_048060815.1 Thiohalomonadales bacterium
CCTGTTTTCACCATGGGTAAAATTAATTCCTGTTCACCCTCGGTTAAAGGAATTACTATCCAGGAAAATCGATCGACAGGTAAGGTTATGCCGTTATCTGTGATCGTGTATTCAGTTTTTTCAACGTCACTAATGATGAAGTCCTTGTTTTTTAGCTCGCCAATGCTCGAAAGTATTTTCTTTTGCCTGTAAAAAACATCAACATAAATGTTGATGGGTTCACGTTGGTAATAGCTTTTTTTAATCGTTGTTGTACGTATTTGGATTGAACTATTAAAGTCATTGATAATATTTAATATGATGGGCTTGCTTTTATAGCGACCTAATTTAAACGCGGGAATTTCTAGATGCCCTGCACGTTTTGGGTATAATCTAACAACAAGGTTTTCAATTCGAAGTGTTTCGCCATTAAAATCATCTTCAATTTTATCGATATTGTAATCATGAATTAGAAAATATTTGTTGAGCACGTCAAGATTTAAACTGCTTAATGAACGGTTAAGGTTGTGAGTTTCAAAAATTACATCAATAGGATTACCGATAGCATAAATTTTTGTTGCTGTAGTGACATCAAATGAGGTGGGCGATTTTTTTGCGTAGCTCGGTGGCACTATTAATAGTGTTAAGATAAATATGCTATAGATTTGAATAGTTAAATTTCTCATTAATTTTGTTTTTCTTCAAAATCTACAATTGATTTTAATATGGTCTGTGGTTCATCTTTAACAAATTCCAGTTTTTTTACCGCTGATAAATAGTTTTTTATTTGTTTGGCTCTTAAAACAAGATTATTAATGCTTTCATCGTTTTGAGCAATAGCGTTTAACTCTCCTTCTGCTACACGATCACCTATTAATGTTCGTAAATAACCTATCTTTTCAGTTTTTGATATTTTTTCATCCTTTTCCAGTAACTTGTCTTCGTCGTCACTCTGAATTTCATCATAGTTAACGCTTTCTTTATTAACAAATAATTTATTATTTTTGATTTTATCAATTAATATCGATTGCGCAGACCATAGGTTTGCCTGAGCTTCTTCTGAATCAGGGTTGTAGATGAGCAAATATTTGTAAGTTTCAATTGCTTTAATGTATTCATCATCTTTGTAATAAGCATTGGCAAGATTAAATAATGATTTATAGCGTTTATTGTCAGTATTCGCTTTTAGCAAGGCCAGAGTATATTGTTGAATGGCATGAGTATAATCTTCTAATCGATAAGCACTGCTGCCCTCGCCCATTCTGCCTGAAAAACCTTTGACATATGAATATAGAATCTGTGCTTCTTCATAATTCTCATCTTGAAAACTACTGTAGGCTTTATCAATAGCATGATCTGAGATTACCGGATTTGATACCCAATATAAAACGATAAATAAATAACGGTTAATTTTCATTAGTTACCTTTTGAAATAGTTGAAAAGGTATAAATGACAGCAATAAAAGCAGTAAGCCTAATATCAATGGGTATGCATATAATTGTTGAAAACCATAATCTTTGTTGGCATCAAATATAGCTAACGATTTAATATTTGATAAATGATCATTATATAGATTATTTAATGTCATCCCTGAATAATCATCTGCTAAATCACCGAATATTTCAATTATATCATCTGAGCTAATGTTTAATTCATTACTGTTATTCCATATAGGAATTACTCTTATATTGCTTCCTTCAATTTCTTCTAATAAAATTTTTGTTTTAATCAGATTCTTCGCGCTAATTTTTTTTCTGGTGTAGTCTGACCAGTAGATAATTATACCAGCGGACGGCGCACTTTCTTGTATCTCACGACGAGATACTTTAATTGATTTGTATAAGTTATTAGTATTGATGTTCGGATTAATTTTTACGACATCAAACATTTGTTTCAAGTAAAAATAACTTATGTCATAATCATTTGTCAGTGGTGAAATTAGTGCGCTAGCCGGCCCGAGTGCTACAAAGCCAATTTTTTCTCCATTTAAATTATCGATAAAGTCACTAAGTTGTATTAAATAATAGTTAAATTCAGATTCTGTAATTCCATTCACATCTGCAATTAGCATGATTGAAATATCACTCTTGATATTTTTGTTATGTTCAGAGAATGATTTATGAAGACCTGGAAGTTGTGGTCCTGCCATGGCGATGGCAAGTAACAACCAGGCTGCGAATCTAAGTATTTTCCGTGACTTAAAATAATGTTCTGAAATGTTAATCGTCCATGGCCATAAGTGTTTGTCTGCATATTTTGCTAATGCATGCATTTTCATTCGACTAAAAATAATGAGTATTAATGGTTGTAATGCAAAAATTAAAAATAAAGGTCTTTCGATGGTAATTAACCCTATATAATCCAGAAACATAAAGTCACTCATCGTCGGTTTACCAATAATTGAGAATAAGTAATAAAAAATATGCTTAAAAGAAGTGGTATGTAATACCATTCTATTGTTTTTCGTTTTGTTGGTTCAGGGGTGATGGTTTTCTCAAGTTTATTAATATCATTTATTATTTTTTGTAACGAGAAACTGTTTTTTGCGTGATAATACTTTCCGCCGGTTTTTATTGCGAGATTTTTAAATTCTAACTCAGCTGGATCGGAGTTCCTTAGTTTTTTGCTCGTTATTGCGACTGTGTAAATTTTAAAATTTAATGTATTTGCTAATGCTAATGCTTCTGAAGGGTTGATACCGCCACCTGTATTGTCGCCATCGGAAAAAAGTATTAATAATGGTCTATTCTTAGTGTCATTTTTAAACTGCTTAATCGATAATGCCAATGCATCTCCAATGGCTGTCTCCTCACCTAATAATCCCAGGGTTAATCTATTTAACATTTTACTAACAAGTTTATTATCTTCTGTCATAGGAACTAAAGTTGCAGCTTTACTGGAAAAAACAACAA
>JBGMQW010000229.1:0-5063 GCA_048060815.1 Thiohalomonadales bacterium
CTACATAAATTCGCGCGATTACCAGAATGGCAAAATAAAGCTGAATAATTGGTATAACACTAGTTGATCTTATGACTTGTTGACGTGATCGATAAGCAAATTCAATAATCGTAAACACGCCGAGTGAAGCAGCTAATACAGCCGCTAATTGTCCGATCAGTAAGCTGCCTGCTAGCGACACTACTAAACCTAATCCAGCACTACTAATGGTTATTGATAATAGTAGTGAGGGTAATGATGTCAGTGTTGCTGCACTTGTTTTTCCAATAAAATAAAGAGTGGTGTAAGCGTTTATAAGAACAACAATTATTTCGATAAGCAGCATTATATTAAATTGATATCGTACTACCGGCCATGCGATAACTACTAGCATCAATGCTAATAATAACGTTTGCAATTTTATTAAAATAGTTAAACGAGATTTGAATAATAAATTAACTAAAATAGATAAACTAAGAAATATCCATAACCAATCTTTTGCTTCAGATGGTGGAAATAATGGAATGCCACTTATCCAGACATACGACGGTAACCAGATGAGAGGTAAGTTCCATTGTATTAATGGAGAACGTTGAATCAGCCACCATACTATAACCGACAAGACGAGTGGAAATATTACACTGGGTAATATTATTTGTAATACTGTTTCCATATTTATTCTCGTTGCTGTATAAAATTTGAAATTAGATACGCCCAGACAAATGTCCAGGCATATTGTGTTGTGCCTTAGATTTTAGTTGCTTCGATATTCAAAGTGATTTTTATATCATCACCTATGCCACCGGGCATGAAGTTCATACCAAACTCAGATCGTTTAATCGTTGTTGTGGCATCATATCCAGCACGATAACCACCCCATGGATCCTTACCGGCACCAACAGAACTTACATTTAATGTGACGGCTTTGGTTTTGCCATGCATACTCAATTTTCCGTTAATACTTGTTGGTTCTCCCTTGGCGTTATAATTTACCTTGTTAGAAACAAATTTAATTACAGGATATTGTTTGGCATTAAAGAAATCCGGGCTGCGTAGATGGGCATCACGTTTTTGGTGATTAGTATCGATACTGTTTGTTTGGATAGTGATCTCTACAGAAGACTTCCCTTTAGCAGTAAAATTCATATCACCTGCAACGGTATTGAAGCGACCGGTTAAGTTACTGGTTCCAAGGTGACTGACAGTAAATAGCACTGTACTATGAGCAGAATCGATTTTGTAGGCACCTGCAGTTGCAACTTCAGCCGATACGGTTATTGTGCTGGATGCGATTGTAATTGCAATTACTCCGATAATATTTTTCATCATTTTGTTTTTCATTGGTAGTTCCTCTTTTTTAAGTTGATAGTTCGTTTTTAGTTTGTTAATGAGTACCATCACAAAACGAACGGTTTTTCGATTGTCCACATTGGCAAATGTAATGTGTACCGGTATTCAGGGTATTAACAGAGTGGTTGTTTCTTTTCATGCTGCGCTCCTTTTAGCGATTGTTATCAAAATAACTACATTCAGATTGAATATGACTGAAGTATAAACTGTGCTTTTAAATTTGATAATATAGCAAAAAAATAATAGACTGTTCGTATAAACGAACAATAGGATGACTGATGGATCTTAATCAATTGCTGGTATTTGCAAAAGTCGCTGAAAATCAAAGCTTTACCAAGGCTGCCAAAGAATTAGGGATGGAGAAGTCAACCGTTAGTAGCAAAGTTTCGCAGCTCGAAAAACGGCTTGGTCTACGACTTTTAAATCGCACAACACGGTTAGTGACCTTAACCGAGGAGGGTGAAGGTTATTACCAGTATTGTCATCAAATTGTAAATACGGCGAGAGAAGCAGATCACTATGCAGATACTCTTACCAACGAACCCCAAGGTGTCTTGCGAATAAGTGTGCCATTGGATTTCGGACTGCTTTTGGTGCATCAGCTCGTCAAACCTTTTATGCGAGAATATCCAAATTTAAAAATAGATTTGTTTGTTATTGATAGAGAAGTTGATCTAATTGCAGAACGTTATGACATTGCATTACGTATCGGTCCAGGTCTATTAAAAGATTCGAGTTTGATTGGGAAAAAACTCTTTAATGTGAAAATGGGTTTATTTGCTTCGCCTCAATTTTTGAGTGAATACGGTGAACCTAAAACACCGGATGATTTACAAAACACTCCATTTGTTATTTTTACAAAACAACAAGAACCGGTGTTTGAATTTTCTTCCGGTTTTATGCCGGAAGATTTTAAAGTAAGTGGTAACCTCAAGATTAATGATATTTTAATAAGCAAAGAAGCAGCACTTTCGGGGCTTGGTATCGCAATTATGCCAGTTGCCATTGCACAGGCTGAAATTAAATTACAAAAACTAAAACCAATTTTACCTGAATACGATTTACCACCAATGGCATTGTTTGCGGTTTATCCCAGTCGTCAATGGATGCCATCTAAACTAAAAGTCTTTCTCAAATACTTAGAGAACTGGAAAGGTTAATTTTACATTCATCAAACTCGCTATACTTTGCGATGGCTTAATTAATACCCCAGGAATCAAATACTGTCTCTTGTCTATTTATCCAGATAGTCGTTCAAGCAACATTCGCTTCAATGATTTTTTAGTAATATAATTTCAAATTGCAATAATTGCCTCAACTTCTATTTTTAGATCGTCAGAAAATAAACCGGCTATTTTGATTAACGAACTTGCAGGAAGATTTTCCCCATAAATATCAAATAATGTATTTCGCAACTCATTCATACAACTTAAATCAGTAACAAATATAGTAACTTTGATAATGTTTTTTAAGCTACTAGATTCTGATTTTGCTATTTTATCGATTTGATTGAATATTTCCCTGGCTTGTTTATCAATATTACCAGATTGCGCATTTGTGCCAAATGCGGTGATTCCAGAGATATATAAAGTGTCTTTATATTTAACTGCATGTACATATGGCCCGACTGGATCAGTAAGGCTATGATAATTATTTCTTTCGATTTCCATTTACTATCCTGCAATTTACTTGATGTGCGTTTTAGCGCATTGAGTAAATTCTCCTTGTTAATTTTATTTTATGGTTGCCAAATCAGCTTGGCCATTAGAGTCCGTCATTCGGACAAATTTGGGTCTACCTGCAGGCCAACCCCATAAAATTTCACCTCTAATGTAGTACGTTTTTCCTGCTTCTACATTTAAAGTAATTGAATCCCGCCCATCCACGGACGGAGCGCGTACTGTAAAAGTATGTTCGCCAGGTTCAAGATCGTTTTGAATAATTGTACCATTTGATAAGAATCCTATTGATCCTCTGGCATTGTCAGTTATTTCAAAGCGAATCGCTGCACCTTTCATTTTACTGAGTCGATAGAAAATAACCAGCCCTTTATCAGGTTTTGCTTCTGGTAAATTAGCTGCAACTGTAAGTGTGGAAAACGAACTTAGTGCAACTACGATAGAAATCAAAAATATAAATTGCTTATTTTTATGCATGTTACCTCCTGGTATTCAGCTACAGTATCTCTAATAAATAAATTAAAAATCTAACGCTTAAATAACGTGCTCATTATTCGTTGGCCGATTTTTTGCCGATGAATAATGAGTGCAATTGATTTTTTTGTTAGACCATATTTCGCTTAATTCATTAATATTATTAAATGACTCAATATGATAATCTGCTTCAAAATTGTCGTACTGCCACATTGAGCCATGAAATGCAGCTACCTGACAACCTGATGCTTTAGCTGCAGTGGCACCATTATTAGAATCTTCAATAACGAGTGTTTGGTTAGGTGAAACTTTTAATAGTTCACATATTTTAATGTAACATTCTGGATTAGGCTTGTGTTTTTCAACATCTTCGGCTGAAACAATATAAGAAAATTTATTCGCTATGTTACCTAAACTTAATACTTTATTTACTCTAATCATTTCTGCACTAGTAGCTAGTCCCATTATAACGCCATTTCTCGATATCATTTCAATAAATTTTTCAACGCCGGACATAAGACCTATTTCTTCATAGTATGATATTTCTTTTTCAAAATCATATGAATTAATTAAAAAATCAAGATCTTCAGTTAATTCATATTTCCGTTTTACCTTTTTCCAAAATTGTTTACCACTAAGGCTTCCCCATAACTTAAGCTCTTCAATTGTAATTAAAATATTAAATTTAGCTAAACTTTCAACTAGCACTGAATAAGCACATTGATGAGAATCAATTAATACACCGTCCATATCGAAAATTACTGCTTCAGGTTGATTCATTTTTATTTATTGGCCTAACGCCTAGTTAACCTGTGGAGTCAGGTTGAACTTTTTGTTAGGCGATATTTCGTTTTGAATCAGGTCTGCGTGCAGGAAATGATACACGTTTTCGCTTTGACTTATCTTGCCGTTTACAAATATCTTCAAAAATTGCGTCTGGATCATTATTGAATTGTTCAGCATATTTTTTTCTTAATTCACGTGTTTCTTTAACTATTGGATCTTGCCACATAATATTTAATCCTCCATCAGTTCTTGTGGTGTACATATGGTTGGTGGTTCATAATCATGTTTGCGACAAACAGCCTCAACTTTTGGGCGCATTACAGCATTCGCAATATGAGTACAATTCCATGTGAGTAAGTAATCCATCCCATTAACTGTTGCTACTGCTATGTGATAAGCGTCAATCTCTGCTTGTTTTGGAATAGGGCCTTCAGAAATCAATGCTTTAGCGAGGTTTCTTACTTCATCAGTTACATCTAATTCTGGTATGCCATCAATTGCTGCTAATCTACGTACTGATGCTTCGGCGTGTCCTAGTGAAGATTCAGCAATTACAAATTCTGATATAAATAGATCAAATTTCGAACTTCGATTTTCCCACCATTCAATCGTAGTATTTTGATTTGCCATAGATCGAATATCATTGCTCGGTCTTGCAGTTAAATAACTAGGGATCGAAGTTTCGATATAAACTTTTTGTTTCATATCCAATTTCCTATTCTAGTTTTTCGCCTAACGCTGAGTTAACCTGCGTAGCAAACGGGTGATTTTTTGCGCTCTTTGCAAAAAAAGCGC
>JBGMQW010000230.1:0-5057 GCA_048060815.1 Thiohalomonadales bacterium
ATTATAAAACTGTATTTGAATGTTTTTAGTATTGAGTAAAGATAGGTCTTTGTTTGATATTCCTTTAGATCCAAAACTATCAAACAAACAATAAATTTTAACATTTCGCTCAGCTGCTTGTAATAGAGCAGTTATAAACTGATCAAAAACATTTCCGGAGTTCGTTAAATAGTTCTCGATAATAATTTCTGAACGTGCCTGATTGATAGCGTCAATTATGGCAGGATAAAATTGTGAAGAATTTACAAGTAATCTAAATTGATTACTTTGTCTTACTGGAAAATCACTAAGGTATTTTTTATCAGACACTGTGTAAAAAATAATCTCTGTGTATAAATGCGTAAATGGTGAAAGATGAATTATTCTTATTCTAATATAGCTAATTTACCATTGATCGCAGTAAGTTTCAGGTTTCCCTTTAAAAAAGCTAAAATACTATCACCGGCAACTTCTTTACGCCAACCTTGAGTTATAGCGAGCTCAGAATTGTCCTGTTCTAATAATAATTGTTCTAAATCTTTTCGATTTGCAATCATTGCCGGGCTAATATTTTCTTCAAATGCACGCAGCCGCATTACTGACATTAAACTATCAACCAAAGCATCTTGATCCTGGCTAAGTTTCCCCGGGATATTGGGTCGATCCGGGCTTAAATGTTCAGTGTCATTAATTAAACTTAAAATTTTATCTCCATAACGTGAAATTGTCTCAGTATTTAGTCCACGAATCTTGGCTAATTGAGCTTTGTTTTTAGGTCGCTTCATGGCCAGGCCAATTAAAATATCGTCTTTCATGACCCATTTTTTGGGGAGATTTTTTTCCTGAGCCATCTGTTCACGCCAGGCGGTTAAAGTTTGCAATACACCAAGGGAATTACCTTTAATTTTTTGTTTACCGCTGACTTTTAACCAGGTATTTTGTAAATCGATATTATACAAGTTAATATCTGATAATTGTTCAAAATCATTTTTAAGCCAGTCTAAACGATTTTGAGTTGTTAATTGCGTAATAATTAATGAATAACATTGCACTAGATAACGAACATCATTAGCGGCATATTTAATTTGTTCATCATCAAGTGGTCGCTGGCTCCAGTCTGTACGAGTTTGGCTTTTGTCAATGTCGATACTTAAGATAGCTTTAACAAGTGTTGCATAACCGATTTGATCTCCTAATCCAAGTAAGGTTGCAGCGATCTGTGTATCGAAAATTGGTTTTGGAATACGCGTTGTGATGTTATAAAATAGCTCAAGATCTTGCCGTGCAGCATGAAATATTTTGATTATATTTTCATCAAATAGAATATCCCATAAAGGTTTAAGATCTTTTATTGCTAAAGGGTCAATACAGACAATATGATCTGTACTTGCAATTTGGATTAAACACAATTGAGGGTAATAGGTTTTTTCACGCATAAACTCAGTGTCAATAGCGAGATATGAAGCGCCTTTGATCTGTTGACAAAATTTCTGGAGTTGTTTTTCTGTGGTTATGTATATTTCATCAGTCATAATATTTAATTTCGTGGTTAGTTACTCGCGAGTTTATAGTATCATGAAGCACATGAAAACAGCTTGATTAGTTTTGTTATTGTGAATAAATAATAACAATGATGTGATTTTGTTTTTTTCGAGAATACGCAAAGTTCGATAATGATAATTTGTCCAATTTTTAGTAAAATAAACAAATGATAATTCGTACGATATTGGTTTAATATATAACATGAAACATATTCATATACTTGGTATTTGTGGAACATTTATGGGAGGGCTCGCGATATTAGCTCGAGAGAGCGGGGTTCGTGTAACGGGTTCAGATGAAAATGTTTACCCACCAATGAGTACCCAGTTACAAGACATTGGTATCGAGCTACATACTGGCTATGATCCTGAAATAATAAAAAGTTTAAATCCGGACTGTGTCATTATTGGTAACGCATTATCACGTGGTAATGTTGTGGTTGAGTACGTGTTATCAAATAATATTCCGTATACTTCTGGCCCTCAATGGCTGGCAGAAAATGTGCTTCAAAATCGTTGGGTGCTTGCCGTTGCTGGCACACATGGCAAAACAACAACGGCAAGTATGTTGGCATGGATTTTGGAATTCGCGAAAATGGAACCCGGTTTTCTTATCGGTGGAATACCAAAAAACTTTGGGTTGTCAGCTAAACTGGGAAACTCACTTTTTTTTGTAATTGAGGCGGATGAATATGATACGGCATTTTTTGATAAACGTTCCAAATTTGTTCATTACAAACCACGAACCCTGGTTTTAAATAATCTTGAATTTGATCATGCCGATATTTTTAATGATCTTGAAGCAATTAAAACTCAGTTTCATCATTTAATTCGAATCATTCCTGAAAATGGTTTAATTATTTCCAATCAAAACGATGATAATCTAAATAGTGTTTTGGAACAGGGCTGTTGGACACCGGTTGAATATCAAAATAACGATATTAATGCTAATGAATGGTTTTTCAAGTTAATAGAACAGGACGGATCACATTTTAAAGTATTTTATAAAACTAGAAGTTTTGGTGAAGTAAAGTGGTTATTACAAGGACAGCATAATATCTTTAATGCAATTTCTGCAATAGCTGCCGCACGTCATGTCGGGGTTCCTCCAAAATATGCAATTGATGCATTGCAGAAATTTGAAAACGTAAAACGCCGAATGGAATTACGTGGCGTGGTAAATGATATTAGTGTTTATGATGATTTTGCACATCATCCTACTGCAATTGCGACTACTCTGGAGGGCCTGCGTGCTCATGTTGGCATTAATAAAATCACCGTTATTTTAGAAGCTCGTTCGAATACCATGAAATCTGGAATACATAATGTTAAATTACCCGATGCATTAAAAGCAGCAGATCGAATTATTTTGTATCAAGGGAATACCAATAATTCTAATTTAATTGAAGTTGTTAATATCATTAATCAAACAAATAATAAAGCTTCGATATTTAGTTCTGTTAATGAGATAATAAAAAATTGTAGTTCAAATGCTATTATTGGCGAACATATTTTAATAATGAGTAATGGTGGATTTGATAATATTCATGAACGATTATTAAGTTCTTTAGCTGATAAATTTGATTGATGATACTAATCTTACGAAGGAAGATTAGACATATATAAGATTAATATTGAGGTTTCTGACAATGAGAGAAAATTCACAACCAACAATTACCCTTGCTTTTACTGGTGCTTCTGGTGCACCTTATGGTTTACGGTTATTAAACTGTTTATTAAAATCAGAACGTCATGTTAATTTGGTAATTTCAAAAGCTGGTCAGATGGTATTGTCAATGGAGTCTGAACTAAAGATTCCTTCACGTCCGGGTGATGCCCAAAAATATTTAAGCTCTCATTTTAATTTAAAAAGCGACCTTCTAAAAGTCTATGCCCGAGATGACTGGATGGCACCAATCGCAAGTGGTACAGGTTGTACTGATGCAATGGTTATATGCCCTTGCACGGTAGGAACATTATCTGCTGTGGCTAATGGCGCGAGTGATAATCTTATAACACGTGCTGCCGATGTTATTATTAAAGAGCAACGTAAACTAATAATGGTGATTAGAGAAACACCTTTATCTGCGATACACCTGGAAAATATGCTGAAATTAGTTCGTATTGGTGTGACGATTATGCCAGCGAATCCTGGTTTTTATCAAAAACCAAATTCGATTGCAGATCTTGTTGATTTTATGGTGGCACGAATTTTAGATCATTTAAGTATTGAGCATGATCTGGTTCGAAAATGGGGTAGTTAGTCGTGCGCTTAATGAAATCAGAATACACTACTTTTATGTTGTAAATATCCATGCACCTAATGCATATTAGAAGCAGTCAACTGATAATTTACAGGTTTAATTGTGATATAGGACAAAGTACTATAGATTCAATGTACTAATCAGTATAAATAATACACATATTATCAAAATTTAATTGCAAATTGTCCTATCCACGTCTAGATTTTATTTAGGCATAATATAAATTAAGCAAAAAAGAGAAATTATTGTTTCCTGGATAATTAGTTAATTGTAGTTAATATTGAATGTTACGATAAATTAAAATGACACAAAGTATTCCACTATTTCCCTTGCAGACTGTTTTGTTTCCGGGCGGTCCACTTCCATTAAGAATTTTTGAGCCACGTTATCTTGATATGATAAGTGATTGCTTGAAAAAAAACATTGGTATAGGAGTGGTTTTAATTCGTGATGGACAAGAAGTTGGTAAGGCTGCAAAAACACATAAAGTTGGTACCGTGTGTAAAATTACATATTGGAACAAACGTAATGATGGTGTTTTAGGGGTGACCGTACGAGGTGAACAGCGATTTAATATTGTATCGCACCATGTTGAACACAGTCAGTTAGTAATGGCTGAAGTAGAATTAATTCCAAATGATCCTGAAACTCCTATACCGAATCAATACAAACCTATGATAAGTTTATTGCATCAAATAATTGATCAACTTGAACCACCTTATACAACAATGCCAACAAATTATGATGATGCTGGTTGGGTAGGAGCACGATTAGTTGAATTACTACCAATGGAATTGAAACTAAAACAAGGTTATTTAAAGCTAGATGATCCACTGGAACGATTAGAGAGTCTAAGTGAAAGTCTGGAAAAAATGGAAGTTTGGTAAAGCAAATAATTAACGTCTTTGAATTGCAAGATTTAGATTAAAGATGATAACAGTAATACATTGTGTTTATTTTTCCTACTATATTTAATAGTACCTTCATTTTTAATATTTAAATAGAATTTATGAAAATTATTTTCATCTATTAATTTGCTATGCAATAGTTTTACACCCGCTCGTTTAACAATAACAAGTTTTGTTAGTGTACCTAACCATAGAGGCTTTATGTGTTGCTTTGGTTTAAATTGTTTTATTTTTAAATTAGTTTGCCATAATCGGATAACAAGTAATTCGTCAAAACCATTTTCATCTTTGATTACACGAATGAAGCGTAACTTCTCAAATTCACCATTATTCAAATGAGGGAAAATGGCTAAAGAGTTTATACT
>JBGMQW010000231.1:0-5041 GCA_048060815.1 Thiohalomonadales bacterium
ATTTTCAGTAAATGCTATTGCTAAAAATAATATCGATGTGCTTACAACTATTTCTGTTGGTGCAATAAATATGGATTTAAATATTTATGAAACATTTACTGCTAATTGGGGAACATTTGATGGTGATACCCGAGATATTAGTATTAAATCAAATATACCAGCTGCAGAACTTGGTGTAACTGTACTGGCTAATAAATTTTATTATGGTTTTAATGTGCTTATAACTGGTCAAAGTGTTGCTCACTATAATCTAAGTTCTTTCGATCGGAGTAACAATACAACAACAAATACCAGCAGTCAGGAAGTTACATCTCGTAGCTCCTATAGCATTTATACCGGTTATTCGTTTCAGGATAACATCAGTTTATATGGCGGTTTGTCCTTTGGAACTGGAGGTTATGGGCAGGAAGTCTTTATTGATGAATTTGGTCCTTTTATAGGAGGCAGGTATACATTTCGATTTGGTGCCACTTCCAATCTTAATTTTGATTTATCCTATTCTTTTATAAACACCGAAACGACCATAAGAAATGAAGATTATGTTAGTGCTCAATATACTGTTACATCAACAAATAGTGCGTTAAGTTTTTCAACAACCTGGTTAAAAGCACTGGATCGTGGTCGCTCATTTTTTGTAAAATTAAAACTTATAAATTTAGCCCTGGACGGTAGTACTAATGTTGAAGCAACTGCTGGTGGTACAGGAATAGTTACTATTAGTGGTAATCAGATATTAATGAGTTTAAGTTTAGGTATGGGTTTTTAATTTACTATACTATGCAGTTTTTTATTTTGTAATCAAGTCGACAACATATTGAGCAGTAACACACACAGCAGGTTTATTTTGAGTTTCCATATTGGACATTAATGCTTTAGCATCATTAAATTGTAGCTCAGCGAGTTGTTGGCGCAAAGTCAACAGCGCAGACGAAAATATTTCCAGTCGTTCACTACTTGAATCAAGTCTGCATTGTAATGCTGCGAATGCAGCGAGATTGCCCGTTTGAATTAAAGCATCGTATTGTTGAGTCGACATGATAGTGGAAACTTCAGAATTGCTGATGTTACTTAATGTAGTTGTTGCAATACCAAAGTCGTTAAAAGGTGTATCGCCAATTTTTTCAATTCCTAGTTTAAAACCGGTCTCCAGTACTTGTTGAATTTTGGATTTTTGTTTTGGTGTAGTAAAAAAAGAACGGTGTTCAGAGTATATTGGAGTTGGTTTCTGAGCTGCTGGTAGTGAATCCCATTCTGACGCTAGTCCACCCCCCCATTGTTGATATGCTTCATTAAAACTCAATTGAACATTAAAGTCTTTTTGTTGCGGTAAAATAGCCACCACAATTACAATAATTGCAGCTGTCGAAAAGCCACCCGCTAGAATCGATTTGGTATTAAAAAAATCTGACAGCGAACTAAAAATTCCAGGTTTATTATTTTCCTTCGATATCGCTTTTATTGAATTATTATCAATTTCATCAATATAAGTTAGTGTTTCAACACACCGAATCCAGCGTTCGTGTACATCTGGATTATTCGCGATATGGCTGAATAATTGTGCTCGTCGAGTTGTATCGAGTTGATTTTCGTACAATGATACCAACTCTTCATCAGTTGGTGCTATCCCTACGATACTTTTTGGCAAATAAGGATCTATTTGCAAAACCATCTGTGCTTGTGCATTTAATTTTTTCTCTAATGTTGATAATGCCATATTAGCTATATTCTTGCTTAAGGTTTACTTAACATATTAGATGGACAATTTTCATAAAATCGATAATTTTTTAACATAAAAATAGTAAGACAATTAATGGTTTTTATTCTGAGAACTCAACACAAGTTTCATATACCTCGGTGAGGTCAATATTAAGCTCACTAAATACGCTATCTATTCTTGTTAATAGCTGTTTTAATATTCGTCCAGGTAAGTGTTCTTGCATTCCGAGAGACTTTGCGATGACAGATTTTTTCATACCGTCCTGGAATATCATGCGCAATAGTATTTTTTCTTCATCCGTTAAATTCAGTTTTTGCTGTATCTGATCAATTTTCAATCGATTTGATTTGACATAGCTAGAAGCAAGTTCCGATGTCCTTTCACCAAACATTTGTTCAACGGGTTTATCATTCATTAGACTTGAGATTAATAACAATGATTCAGTGTAAGCCGCTTCTGTTACCACTAGCTCGGGGGTTTCCCTGGACGTGATTAATTCGGTAGGATCATAGTCATCCATATCCGACATATTTTTAGTGACTTCCCGGTGCGAATCACCACCACACCACGGTAGGCGTGCTTTAATTGTTATAATCGCATTTTTTATCACGTTAGTTTCTCTAAGGCTTTTTGAACAAAGTTGTTCGATAACAGATTGTATTAATTGACGTTCTAAACAAACCATTTTCCAAATTTGTACCCACAGTGCACCTTGACGTTTGAGCCAATCAGGTGGTCTTGGTCGTCCAAAACGTTTACGTGAAAATTCTTCCAGGTAATTACTTGTTACAGTGTATAAATAAGACTCTGGTTTACATTGGCCTTTAAATGTAGCAAAGCACTGCCACTGATTAGAAGATATTTTATCAATCACATAAGTACTTGCTTCTTCAGCTAACCCACCTTCACCAAAACGTTTGGTCGCTAATTTATCAAATTTTTTTAACCACCCGGATTGAAAAACGAGTGATTGCCAGTCTATTTCAGCACCCAAAGAATAGCTCCGATGTTAACATATGGATTATGGACGATTTCTTTTATTGAGTTAATATCATACTAATTAAGTTCGGAAGTCACAAGCTCAAGACTCACTCGAGCTTTTTTTAATGATTTGTTATTCAGCAACTGCATTAATTTTTTAGCGTCAGGTGACCGACGATCGAAACTTTTTGACATTAAATCTTTATAATTATCACTGGCTTTGTTAAATGCATATACTTGTAAGTATTCACGCCCAAAGGGTGGAACTACTTTTGATAGCTCTTTAAAAACTAATAACTTATAAGCATTGAGCTTGCTTAATTCAGAGTTTACATAGGGATACAAAACAGTAACTGTGCCACGTGCATTAATATTAATGATTAATATATAAGCAGATTGCGTACTCTTGATTGCTACGCCTATTGCATCACCCTCGATAACGGTACTGCCGCGGCCACTGGCGAACATCTCGAAATCGATATTAAAGTCTTGCTTAAACGGTTTATCGACGAGTTGTTTAATCCAGATTTGATGTTTAATATTATCGATAATATCAGCAGCTGTTGGATTATATAACTTAAATATTAAATCACCAGCATGGCTGATAAATAATACATAATTGTTTTCTTTACGTATTTCCAATTGACCATTATCACTAACAATTTTTACATTTTTAATTGCGCCAGCAGTTTGTTTCACTTCTTTTAAAGATTTATCAATTACTACTCGTAATACATTACTAACTTTATTATTGGTATACGATGTTGGTTTTGAAACAGTGTTTATACTTGGTTTATTTTGTTTTACCGGTTTGTTATTGGCAGGTTTTAGGGTTATTGCATTTTTTTTATCGAGTCCAAAAATTCCTCTAGCTGCCAATGCCCCATGATCTTCTGCTAACGATGGTAAACCTTGAGGGGTATGATCAAAACCACGAATACGCATAAAGTAGCGCAGGGTATTTTTAAGTTCTGAATAAGTAATTAAACCATCGTGGTTAGTATCAGCATTAAAGTTATTATCAAGAACCCGTAATAACGTATCTGAAAATGCACCATGGGGTTTACCGTCAATGGTAGGATATCGATCAAGCATATCAGGCTTAATATCCTGAGCGGGTTCGTACTCACTACTTGCCGATAAATAATAAACATTCTTATAGGGATATTTATTATCATCGTTTGTACTTATATTAGTTAATTTATCAGAATCTTCATACTTTGGTAAAATTTCCTGCACACTCAAATAACGAGTGTCTAGTTTGCGCTTGTTATAAAGTCCTCGAACGGTATTTCCCGAATAACACGCATCAATAGCAACAAACACATGACGACCATTGTTATCAAATTTTTGTAATAGCGGTTTTAAATCATTTCGTCCAATAATAAGGTGTTTAATTAATTCGGATTTATTTTCCAGGTTTTCAATATCAATCGGTATAAAAGCGCCTGAAGTCGTGGGTAAAGGTGATTGAAATGATTTATCGCTAGCACTCGTTCCGTGGCCACTTAAATAAATAAAAATATTGTCACCCGATTTTGAATTATTGTATAAGTTTTGGATATTATCTAAAATATTTTTCTTGGTACCGGCCTGGTTAAGAATGAGTTTAATATTATCTTTTTTAAAAGACCACTTTTTATAAAGTATCGACTTCATCAAAGTAACATCGTTTACCGGCCCCGAAAGTGGCTTGATATGATATTTACTAATTCCGACCAGCAAGGCATAATTTTCAGCTGCGACATTATTAATAGTGAACATAACGACTATAACGGATGTGAGTATTTGTGAATATAATGTAACTATTTTCATGTTCAATTTCGAATATTTTTCGACATCCGGTATATAATTAATTTTTACTGATGTGAGTTCAAGTATGACATATCTCATTACTCCTATAAAACAACTGTAATTCGATATAAACTTTAACAAAAGGTCCAGATATAGGTATTAGCCAAAATAAGATACTATCTAGCCTGCTATACAAGCCAGAAATCAAACTGTAAAATAGATTTATAAACAAATTGGCGAATAAAAACACAACTGGTCATCACTAATCGAATAGTTAATACCCAGCGAAAAAAAGCCAGTCGAAATCATTAAATTACACTTAACTATTTTTTTAGGACACCACCGCCAGGAAGGCTTAAAACAATATTGACTCCTGGTTCATAATTTAAAATTGTTACACCCGGAGTTGTCTCATGTTATTGAACCATCGCACACGCATTCAATTTATTATTGTTGCTAGCATCGTACTTATTTTAAACGCCTGCGGCGGCGGTGACAAAGGCCCCGGCACCACCGGCTCAAACGATACCAGCAAACCCGTAGTCATCG
>JBGMQW010000232.1:0-2725 GCA_048060815.1 Thiohalomonadales bacterium
ACTAATTCCGTATATAAAATAACTAAATGTATATAACTAATTGATTTTAATAGTATTTATAAATATTTGATAAAAAATAAACATATATTTTTGATTCCGGGCAAGTGTGGCACACAAGCTGCAATAACAAACTCATTATCGGGAAGCTATCAGATTATACTGTTAGTGGCCCAGAGCATGATGCCACTAACTTCATTTATGGACTAAACTTTAAACACATATTTCTTAACGGAGAGATTTAATGAAAAATTTACGCAAAACACAAGGTTTTACCTTGATCGAACTCATGATCGTGGTCGCGATTATCGGTATATTAGCTGCGATTGCTATTCCAGCATATACTGGTTACATCAAACAAAGTAAGGTTAGTGCTTCAATTGGTAACCATGAGAATGCCGTACGCGTGTTACATGCAGCAGCAGCAAAAGCTCAAGCTCGTGGTGGTGCATGTGAAGCTGCTTACACAGTATTAGCAGATCTTAATAATGCTAATAAAGGTGCTGTTGGTAACCCTGGCGCTCTGGCTTATGTTATTGGCGCTCCCGGAGCTGGACAAGTAGGTTTAACTTTAGCTGGTGCTTGCCCTGTATCCGGTGAAGCTGTTCTAGCTACGCTTGGTGTACCTACAGGAACAGTTTTAGCTAATGATTTTCCTACAGGTTATACACTTGCTCAAGGATTTACTGCTGAATAATATAAAATAATTAAGGTAATAAACAGGGTGGGAATTTGTTCTTACCCTGTTTGCTTTGTTAATCCTATCACAACATTATTCCTAAATGCATATATAATGATATAAGGTAAAAAGTATGAAATATCCACAACACCGCATTAAAGGGCTAACACTAATTGAATTAATGATTGTCGTGGCCATTATTGCAGTTATCTCAGCAATAGCAATTCCCGCTTATACTGGATATATCAAAACAAGCCGAATTCAGGAATGCCAGCAAGGAATGGCATCACTTGCATTAGCTCAAGAAGAATTTTTTCTGGAACAACGTACTTATTTTCAAGGAGCAACAACTGCTGCTATTACTGTAGCAAGTAATAATTTATGGACACCGGCTGAACCCCTTGCAGCCAATCGTAACTGTGAATATAGCATTGTACCCGGAGGTACAGGTATTGCGACAAGTTACAGCATGACTGCTACTGGTAGTAATAAATTAGCTACTGATGGCGTTATAGTCACAAAAACCAGATAAAATACTGTTTAAATAAATTTTCACTCATTTATATTATTAAATTTTACCACAAATCTGCCGATAAATTGATACACGAGCCTGTGTCATAGTTCACACGAACTTATACATTTCACCTTAATTATTGCCTATAATAAGATGAAAAATTGTAAGTGAATAATATTATTATGTTTTTGAATTTCATTATTTATTGTGTATAAATACATCATAATCGATGAGATTTTTTGAAAATTCGATCTTGGAGTTTAATTAGTGGCAACACCCAGTGCAAATATCCCGCTTAACGGACTGGCATTACGCCTTGTGCAAGATGGTGTAATTCAAAAAGTACAAGCACAACAAGCACATGCCGATTCAATAAAGCAAAAGGTTCCCCTCGTAAGCTATCTTGTTAATAAAAATATTGCTACGGGTATCCAGGTTGCTACTGCTGCTGCGCATGAATTTGGAATGCCATTACTTGATCTTGCAGCAATCGATATTGAACCTGATGTTGTTAAAATTGTAAAAGAAAAACTCATTCGTCAGCATCAAGTTTTACCAATCTATAAACGTGGAACCCGCTTATTCGTTGCTGTTTCCGATCCAATTAATTTACAGGCACTCGATGAAATTAAATTTCACGTCGGTATGACAATTGAAGCTATCCTGGTTGAAGATGACAAACTTAAAAAAATCATCGACAAATCCATGGAGGATAATGACACCAGTTTATCCGATTTAGCCGATGGTGATTATGATGATGTCGAGTTCGCTGATGAATCACTAGATGGTGGCCAGGATGTATCAGAGTCTGAAGCAGATGACACACCGGTTGTGCGGTTCGTTAATAAAGTATTATTAGATGCTATTAACAAAGGTGCTTCAGATATCCACTTTGAGCCTTATGAAAAATCCTATCGTGTTCGGTTTCGTCAAGATGGTATATTATCCGAAGTTGCTTCACCACCGATTACAATGGCACCACGATTGTCTGCGCGTTTAAAAGTAATGTCACGTCTTGATATTTCTGAACGACGGGTACCACAAGATGGTCGAATTAAAATGCACCTGTCAAAAAATCGTTCCATTGATTTTCGGGTGAATACCTGCCCTACTCTTTTTGGTGAAAAAATTGTGCTTCGTATCCTGGATCCAAACTCGGCTAAATTAGGTGTCGATAAACTGGGTTTCGAAGAAGAACAAAAAAAATTGTTTATGGAAGCCATTGTGAAACCTTACGGCATGGTATTAGTGACTGGACCAACCGGTAGTGGTAAAACCGTAACACTTTATACCGCAGTGAATATTCTAAATGTACCTGATACCAATATATCAACAGCTGAAGATCCGGTAGAAATAAATTTAGCCGGTATTAATCAAGTCAATGTCAATACCAAGGTTGGACTTGATTTTTCAAGTGCACTAAGGGCTTTCTTGCGGCAAGATCCTGATATTATCCTGGTCGGTGAAATTCGAGACAAAGATACAGCCGAAATTGCCATTAAAGCATCACAAACCGGGCATATGGTGTTATCAAC
>JBGMQW010000232.1:2825-4834 GCA_048060815.1 Thiohalomonadales bacterium
GATCAATCTTTAAAAGAAGGCATTCCAGATTTACGTATATCCGGTCTTAGAAAAGTAAGCGATGGTGTAACAACCCTTGATGAAGTGAACCGAGTCACGAAAGAATAACTCGAATATGTATAAAATATAAACAGATAACAACATTAAATAGTAGGTACACTGATATGGCTAAAGCAGCAACCCAAACTATCTTTCTATGGGAAGGTAAAAACCGAAAAGGGCAAAAAGTAAAGGGTGAATCACCTGGTAATAATGTTGCATTGATTAAAGCAAACCTGCGACGTCAAGGAATTAATCCCACGAAAGTCCGTAAAAAGGCTAAACCATTATTCGGTGGTGGTAAAACAAGAATAAAAGCTGCCGATATTTCGATATTTGCGCGTCAATTATCAACCATGATGAATGCCGGTGTACCATTAGTTCAGTCGTTTGAAATTATCGGTAAAGGCCACGAAAACAAAGGTATGCAAGATTTACTAATGAAAGTGAAAACCGATATTGAAGGGGGTAGTAATTTATCTGATGCTCTAAGTAAGCATCCCTATCATTTCGATGAACTGTTTTGTAACCTGGTACGCGCTGGTGAACATGCCGGTATTTTAGATGACATACTGGATAAAGTTGCTACTTATAAAGAAAAAACTGAAGCGATTAAAGCTAAAATAAAAAAAGCGATGACTTATCCTATCGCGATTGTAGGAGTATCATTTTTAATTACAACACTGTTAATGCTTAAAGTGATTCCACAATTTGAAGATTTATTTGCCGGTTTTGGTGCTGATTTACCTGCACCTACAAAAATTGTAATAGCAATGTCAAAATTTTTTCAAGCATATTGGTATATCATGTTTGGTGTTATAGGAGGCGGGATCTATAGTATTTTACAGTTGAAAAAGAAATCGATTGCATTTAATCATGGTATGGACAAATTAATGTTAAAACTACCAATTCTTGGTGCCATTGTAAGAAAAGCTGCTATTGCACGATATGCCCGAACATTAGCCACAATGTTCGCAGCAGGTGTACCTCTAGTTGAGGCAATGGATTCTGTCGCGGGTGCGGTTGGTAATGTTGTTTATGGTGAAGCTGTAAGAAAAATAAGAGATGAAGTTTCAACCGGTACACAACTGAATGTTGCGATGCGTAATGTAGATTTGTTTCCTAATATGGTTGTTCAAATGACTGCAATCGGTGAAGAATCCGGCTCAATAGATACCATGCTCAGTAAAGTTGCTGACTTCTATGAAGCTGAAGTTGATGATGCTGTTGATAATATGAGTACCTTAATTGAACCATTTATTATGGTCTTTCTGGGTGGTCTTATCGGCGGTCTGGTTATCGCAATGTACATGCCGATCTTTCAAATGGGTAAAGTTGTTGGTGGCTAACGTTATACCAATTCCAAATAAACTTATTCCATTACTAAATGATAATTTGAGTAAGTCTGTATGGCAATAGTGACGCTATTTCAAAATGAACCCGGTTTTTATTACATATCTATTATAATTCTTGGATTAATAATAGGTAGCTTTATTAATGTTGTTATCTATAGATTGCCAATCATACTCAAAAAAAACTGGCAATCGGAATGTGTAGAGTTCCTGGATGAATTAAACAACAAAACGCAGTCAAATATAAAAAAAGAAACTGTAGAGAAGTTTACTCTAAGTACCCCACGATCGTCATGCCCAAACTGTGGACATTCAATATCTGCAATAGAAAATATTCCTGTTATAAGTTACTTATTTTTAAAAGGCAGATGCAAAGAATGCAAAACTAAAATATCAATTCGATACCCGCTAGTTGAAATATTATGTGCTGTTTTAGCTTTTTTAGTTGCATGGAAATTTGGTGTAACAAGTACCACAGTTGCTATGATAATATTGTCCTGGGCACTAATAACATTAAGTATAATTGATTATGATCATCAATTTTTACCAGATGAAATTACGCTTCCCCTTCTGTGGTTAGGTTTATTGTTTAATGCAAATTTTGATGCCATCGCTTTA
>JBGMQW010000233.1:0-4816 GCA_048060815.1 Thiohalomonadales bacterium
GGGCCACCGCGCCATTTTAAGCTGGTACTCCAATCGCATTTTACGGTAAATAATTTTTTAATGGTTTCCTCTGGCGTTTTCTCGATTACTAAATAAGCATGATACGCAGTTCGCGCTCTTTTGGTGAAACCGAGTATTTGTAGCTCGACGTGGATGTCGGGCATGGTGGGTGCTGTAACCGTTTCTTGTTGCCAGACTTTTTTACCTTCTGCATCCTGGTCGAATATGGCGGCATTTAAATAATCGGTTTTGTAGCGTGTGATTTCTTTTCGACTACCTTCAAAACGGTGCATTAACCGTACTACTGCGCGCTCTTTTGCCGTCGCTTCATCCTTTTCCGGTTCGTGACTGCTGTAGGTACACACTAAATTTTTAACGTCGTTAGTTAGTTCCCGTAGTCCGTCACTAAAGCCTAATTGCACTCCAAAAATAACGAAATCGCGTTTTACATAAAAAAAATCTTTTTTGATTTCCTCAAATGCCATCGGTATTTCTTGACCTTGTGGGTCTTTCATAAAAGGCTTGGCGATGATTTTTACCAATCCAAAATATGGCTTGGCGAGTTGGCCGATATCGACTGACCAGTCTTCGCCTTTTACTTGGGCATCCATTTCAAAAATTGCTGTGCTTTTTTCCTTTTTTGCCGTAGCAGTAGTCGCTGGCGTGGTTGATTTTTTTTCAAGCTCGAGACTATTTCCTGCGGTGTCTTGTAACTCAATACTAATTCGGCTTACTTCGATTTCATCATTTATTCCTAACGTAGTCAGCCATGATGTTATTGGTTTGACTGTGCCGGTTATTATCAATTCTTCATCTGTAAGACTGCCATAGCCTTTTGGGGCATCGGGTTCTTTGAACGGTGGCGGATCTATGGCTTTATTTAATTGCTTTGCACTGTAATTCTGATACCAAAAATTGTTTTTCTTGTTATGTGAATAGGCTTTTGCGCCCTGAAAATCGTCCAGTCCTTCTTTTGCTTGTTGTTCTGCGGCTTTTAGTTGTGCTTTTTCATCTGCTTTTGGTTTTTCCAGATTATAACTAATGTAGGCTTCACCGAGCTTTGGTGAAACAATTTCGAGAGGTGATTCCGAAGGGGTACCTGAAAGTATCGTTTGAAGTTTTTCATTGCCATCGTTAAAAAATGTTATTATCTCATCACCCAGGTTGATGAAATAATCTTCAGCTTCTTTAACTTCTTTTTTCGTTACTTCCATTTGATTTTCTCTTTAAAGTTTGTTTTTGTGTGTCGCTATGCGAGCATCTTAGTTTGCAGATGGCTTAGGCGTTACCCTAGTAAGGGGATATCAACTAAATAAACCCTTTGATTTTTTTCTTTTTTTAACAGGTGCTTTTTTTACTATGGTGGTTGGTCCCAATAAAATTTGATTGAACCTGGCGGTATGCTCTTTTACAATTGCGCTGTGGTGTTTACCAGTTGCATCTTGTAATAAAAATTGAATTCCTTCTTGATTACCACCTTTTGAAGTATCAATATTCAAAACGATGTCTTGTGTTAAAAATAATATATCCGATTGTGCGATGACTTCCGTTTCATTTGCGGATGCTTCAAACCAAAAAGGGGTTGGACCTTGTTCTGTTTCTGAATTTTGGTCGGTTTCTGGATTTTGGTCGGTTTTAGCCGGTTTTTCAGCCACTTTTGATTTCCAGCTGACAGTATGCATGCCGGTGCCATCGTCTAGTTCTGTTGTTAAGGTATCGATTAACTCCGATTCTGCCTGGGGATCACCTTGATAAACGTCAACTGTAATGGTTTCACCACCGCTAAAACATTTAACCGAGAATAAAAGATCGATTTCATTGCCATGGGGAAGTATTGATTTATTCCATGCAGCGTTAAATATTTGAGGACCTTCTGGATCAATAAGAGCATCAATTTTGTTGATCGTTAATGGTGGTGTAATCATGGTTGCTGGCGGTATCATGCCACCACCAATGGTGTAGCTGACATTACCAATTAAATTAACTGCACCCTGCCCACCAAGTTGCACGGTTTTGCCGTACATTTTTATATTGCCCATGGGATCAATTTTAAAACCACCGCCACTTTGTTCAAAGGTGATATCACCACCACCTTTGCCTTTAATGCTGATTTCTTTAGCGGCATTAATCGTTAACGCACCATTTTTAACAGTCGCAAAAAAGCCATCACTGCCGTTAATGGTGAAGGTGGCGTTGTCTTCGACATTAACCACCATGTCATTACCGGCTCGAATTTCGGTGTTATCGCCGGACTCAATTTTAATGCTTTTATAGGCTGTTTCGATGACATCAGTTTTGGCCTGATGATGAATAACACCTTGTTCAGTTTCAGTGCTGTGATTATTTTCAACAATTTCGAGTCGGTTATTGCCGCTGCGTACCACAATAGTGTCGTTGCCGGTTTCGGTGCGGTGGGTTTTTTTGGCAAATTGCGTCATTGCGCCTAGTTTTGATTCAAGTAGCAACTTGTGATCGGAGATATCGGCATTAAAGCGTAAGATGTTATACCCTTCGTAAGTGTGTAATGAAATCACTTCATGCTCAATTTTATCGTCCATTAATAATTCATTACCCGATTGGGTACGGATGATATTTTGGGTTTTATTGCGAGCCGTGACCGGGTTGGTTTTATCTGCAGTATAGCCACTGCCGACAATCATTGGGCGATCCGGGTCACCGTTTAAACAACTGAGCAATACTTCATCACCATCTTGTAACGGCATGTGCATGCCGACGGTGGAATCACTCGGCGGGCCACCGAAGGGTTGTAGTTTTCGAATCGGGATGGTGGCTTGGGTGTGTTCGGTTCGTGATAAATCAAATAAATTGCGTAATTTATAGCGCCCTTGTTGATCCAGGCTTGCGTATTTACCTTCTGATTCAATGCGCGCATTGAATACCATCGGCACTTTGGGATGGGCGGGAATGTAAGGACGATAAGGTGTTTCGCGTTTGATGCAATAGGCTTTATGCCGGTAAGCCACTTCGTGACCATCGAGATTTAACCCCGCGCCCTGGCTGGCTTTGTGTTTTACCATGGTCACTATCATGTCGCCACTGTGTTCGGGATTAAACGCGCTGGCATCCAGACTAAATACATGACCGGCGGCCATGTCGATAACATTGCCGCGGGCTTTTAGATACCACGATTGACAGCGTGCGTATTCTGCATGTTGTTTGGCGAGTCGTTCGGTTTCATCCAGGGCAACACTGCCGTTGCCAAATTGGGTACGGAGGGTGGTGGCAAAACCCTGGCTTTCGCCATAAGCACTCACACCCGTAGTGGCATATAAATTTGTCGACGGGGTATTTTCATTCCAGTCGTGGATGGCGATACCACCGGTTTGTTGGAAACTTTTGACTTGCATGTGGTGCAAACCAACGTGCACTTGTCGGCTATTGTATTGCTCGACTAAATTACTCGGGGCTTTATATTGCAATACATCACGTGCCAGGTAGGGGCAGTTGGCATTGTGATCGGTGAAGGTTATGCGTTCCTGGTGTTGGTTGTCGATGTCGCAACTGCTCCAGAAGGTGATGCCGCTTTTGCCTAATATGCGTTGCATAAAGTCTAAATCGGTTTCGCCGGTTTGCACCACATAGGGGCGCATCGGGTAATTTTGCGATAAATCAAATTTGATGTTGCTGATGCCGTGTGTTTCGCAGATAGCGCGTACGATGTCGGGCAGGGTGTGGCCTAATACCACTTTATAGTTGCTACTCAAGCTGAGTAATACCAGGCTCGATTCTAAAATAAAACGGCATTTTAATTGGCCGTCTTTATGGGGTTGGCCTTCTTCTACGTGGGTGATGATGCCGCTAATGGTGCGTTTGACGCCGTCGATTCCGGTCAGGCTAAGTTGCGCGGGTGACTGCAGGCTGCCACTCATGTCGAAAAAACGATCGACTAGTGCGTCTATTTTAAATTGAAATGGGGTTGATAAGGCTTCAACGCCTTTCATTTTAATGACGTCGAAAAATTCGCCTTTTACTTTTAGGCCAATACTCGCGGTATTATAGGGTAGTGGTTTTCCTTCCATGGGTAGCTCCTTGCTTTTTCCCGCTGATTCTCGATTTGGATTTTAGTGTGCCATCCTGAAGTGAATAATTATCTTGATATCAGACCTTTAGATTACTCTGGCATTGTTTGGATTTCAAGGGCGCAGCGTTATATTCTTGAGCTTCGTTCTTGATATCCGGAGTAAATTATAAAAAAAAATCAAACAACACTAACCATAATGTCACCACCACATTTGGTATCAAATGCAATTGCGGTTGCTACTGCTTTTTTTGCTATTTCGATTGCGCTCAGTTTTTCATCGTATAATGCATGAATAACTCCCAAACTATAATCACTACCGGAACCAATGGCGTAATATTGTTCGAATTGGGTAATACTCAAATCAGAATCGATCATAAATATACCTTCGGTATTGACCACCAGGAATGTCGCATCCAGATCACCAAACGGCGATTCATGGTCACTATCGGACTGATCGTTTACAAAATTGTATTTGTCATGTAGTGCTTTCCATAATCCCAGAAAAAACTCAAAAATGGTTTTTCTACTGAGTAATTCGATTTCTGGATGTTCACTTAAATAATGATCAATAATATCATCATACAAACCCCAACCGGTTGATGAAAAAAAGGATTCGCCAATTTTACGTATTTTTTCTATTTTAAGATTGTTACTCGGAAAACTCATCGAACCAAAACTAACCTGGCTGTCTGCTACTATTACAGTTTTGTTGTCTTTTTTAACTGCCACTACGATGGACATTTTTCATACCTCGTTTATTTTCTTGCCGCAAAG
>JBGMQW010000234.1:0-4773 GCA_048060815.1 Thiohalomonadales bacterium
TAACTATTCGATTAGTGACAACCAGTTGTATTTTTATTCGCCAATTTGTTTATGACGCTATTTTACAGTTTGATTTCTGGCTTGTATAGCAGGCTAGATAGTATCTTAGTTTGGCTAATACCTATATCTGGACCTTTTGTTACATTTTATGACTAATTAACCTCAGATTAATATGAAGTTTTTGTTATAGAAAATTATGAAGCCATCCGTTCTCGAGCACGGCGCATTAATAACCCAACATCATCGCCTTTTTCCCAGGATGCACTACCAAATTGAGTCTTAATAATATTTGGTAAATTATTATTATCAACAAAAATATCTGATAATCTATCTTTGACTTTAGTGATTAAATTTTTACTGTCTTCTGAATTAGTTTCAGGTAATACAAAAATAAATTCATCGTCTTCTAACTTGCCAATGGTATCTGCCCAGCGTAATTGATCATTTAACATTTGTGAAATTTCTACCATCATTTTATTTGTTATGGAACCACCATAATTTGATTTAACAGAATTTAAATTATCTAATTTCATAATTATAATAGAAAGTGGATTGTCGTAACGACGACTACGCGAAACCTGTGGTTCAAGTGTTTGGTACATAGCACGGCGATTTGGTAAACCGGTTATGTGATCAGTGGTATTGACGTCTTCAAAGTCACTTTTGAGATCTTCATGCTGTATAGCCAGGTTATGAAGTGATGAAACATCAGAAAGATAATGGATTATTCCCATTTCAGGATTATCAGCAACTTTATGAGCAACATTAATAAGCCAGATATCATCGTGTTTTTTATTTGCAGTAAGGTGCAGAGTTGTTCCATCGGTAAATAAGCCTGTTAATTGTGAATCAACAGTCTCGATACTTTTATCAACAAGCTCTGATTCAGCGCAATGCAAAATATTACACATATTTTTATTCGCCCATTCAATGGTTCCGGCGTTATTGATAACAATGATACCGAGTGGGCTATGATCCACGATATTTTGTAATTCTTGTGCGTTTAGATTTCTAGACATAATTTTCAGTGTAATCCACGATTAATTAAGAGGTTATCCTTTTATTATTAGGTATAGCTGAAAATAACTCGAAAATTATAAAAATATAAGAAAAATAAGGTTAATTTTTCAATAGTGGATAATTTTCAAGTACTTATCAATCGTAGAATTTATAAAAAACTTTAATAAAACCAATAGATTAGTAATGGAGAATTATCCTATTCGGCCGATACTTAAGTATGGTTCATATTAGACAGTGCAACACGGAAATTGTGTGGTAAATCGAGCATCACGGTATCAGTTAAATGATACTCACAATTTTAAGGAAATTAAAAAGCGTTTTATTAAGTTAAATAAAGCACGTTATGCTCGAACATTAAAAATAATTCGACCGCAACAAAAAGACTTTTTAGAATTATTACCGCTACTTTATCACGTGAATCATCCAATTTTGGCAGGTTATGTTAGTAGTAAAACACCCTGTGGGATTCCTGAATACAATCCTGGTAAAAATGCCATTAATATCGCAAAGCGTTACTATAAAAGTTTCGTGCAAAAGAAACGCGCGTATCGCAGTTATGCAATTCAGGCAATTTATTTAATGGGAAGCACCGGTTCGATTGCATATTCTGATAAAAGTGATTTTGATATCTGGATTTGTTACGACAGTACCCTGGATTTGGATCAAATTCACGAGTTAGAAGAAAAGACCCGTGCGATAGAACAATGGGCTAAAACTCTGGGTGTTGATGCCAGTATTTTTCTGGTTGATCCGGATCGAGTTCGTATAGGCGATCATGATGACCTGAGTATTGAGAATAGTGGTAGTGCATTACATTATTTATTGCTGGAAGAGTTCTACCGAACCAGTGTTTTGTTATCCGGTCGATATCCAATCTGGTGGTTAGTGCCGCCAGATCAGGAAGAGTTTTATGATGATATAGTTGCAGATATTAAATTAAAACGGTATTTACACAGTAAAGAACATATTGACTTTGGAGGTATTGGAAAAATTCCAGCAGAAGAATTTTATGGTGCAACACTCTGGTTATTGTATAAAGGCATTGATTCGCCTTACAAATCAATATTAAAAATTATTTTAATGGAAATTTATGCAGATGAGTATCCAAATATCGATCTACTAAGCATGCAGTTTAAACGCAAAGTGTATGAAGGTGATGTGAGCATAAATGAAACTGATCCGTATTTGATGATGCTCGAAAAAGTAGAAAATTATTTACACCATGAAGATGAATTTAAACGATTGGAGTTAATTCGTCGAAGTTTTTATTTAAAGGTAAACATAAAATTAGGATCATCAAGCAAAAAGTTATCAGATGATTTTAAAACCGAAAAAATGTTATATCTTGTTAATAAGTGGCAATGGACAAATTCTTATATCGATAAACTTGATAATCAGGCTAACTGGAATTTACGCGCCGTTACAAATGAACGGTATGAAATTATTAAAGACTTAACCACCAGCTATCGAGCCTTGTCTAATTTTGCCAGAGAACAATCAGAAACAATGGCAAAAATTAAACCATCGGATATTAATGTCCTGGGTAGAAAAATATATGCAGCGTTTGAACGGAAAGCTGGAAAAATCGAAATAGTTTATAAAGGTATAACAGAACAACTCTATGAAGATCATATCACTATTTCAAGAAGATTAACTGAAGACAAAGAAGAAAAATGGTCAGTATATCATGGAGCTTTGGGTGAGAATGATCTAGTTAATCAGGAACCATTAAAAATTGCACATAGTTTAATTGAATTATGTGCCTGGTGTTATTTTAATAAAATATTTAGTCCTCAGACTATAGTCGCTTTATACAGTGATGGTAGTGATTTAAGTAATCGTGAAATTCGCTCAATTTTTGATCATATGAAACATATGTTCGAACATATATTGCAACAAGGCTCATCATTTGAGGATTTTAGACAAACATCAAGCATTCGGTCCATTGGGACATTTATTAATGTTGGTCTTGATCCTTTTTCATCAAGAACAAAACGTGGCGAGCACCTGGCAAGTAGTCGTACCGACTCATTGCAATATGGAGGTTTATCTGAAAACCTGGCATTAAGCATTGATCAGGTGATAATCACAAGTTGGCAGGAAGTTTTAACTTTCCGTTATTATGGTGTGCAAGGATTATTAGATTGCTTACGCGATTATATTTTATGGTCTCCGCCTTCTCAAGGTCGACGACCACCCACTCTGAATGCTGTTAGTTTTTCTTCACTACGCGGTAATGCGATTGCAAGTCGGGTTGAAGGGGTGTTTGACAATATCATTTCATGTTTTTATGATGATATCCGACTAAAAAATACCCGTTTTATCCTTGGTGTTGAGAAAAGTTATTTTATAATCAGACTTACTAATGACACTTTTGAAAGTGAATGCGCAGGTTCAATAGATGAATTATTGGAATCATTAAATACGGCATTGGGTTTTTATAGCCCGGTTATTTTTGATCAGATGACTCTGGGTGACAGTGTTTTGCCGTTGTTATATCAACATAATAAAGTACATTATATACAACTTTTTTATTATGTTCATGGCAAAGATGTTACATTATATGTTCTGGATGAGAAAGGTGCACTATTTAATTATAAAACACAATTCCATAATGCGCTTAGTATTGTAAATCAATATCAACGTTTTTTTGAATCAATAAATAAACGCATGATATTTTTATCAAATGAAATTGGGATTGAATACAATGTTAAGGGACATGAAATGTTTCAATTGGATAAATCACGAACTGGAGTGTGGTCCGTTCATAAAGAACCAATAAATCGATTTGCCAATGATACCGAATATGTTAGTTTACAGGTAATTGGTGATGTATTTAATAGTAAACCAGTATTCAGTCTTTATGTTGGTGATAAAGAGTTTACCACCATAGAATATGGACGAAAGTTATATTCAAGTGTAATAGAATATATTTTACGATATCGTAAAAGCAAAAAATTATATTCTGTTTATATTACTGATGTTGATATTTCGAAATCATTATTGGGCAACTCATTACGAAATGTTCAAACAATACATTATTTAAATTATAAAAAACAAATTGAAGAAAACCTGAACTTCGTACTTGATAGTATGATAGATTCTTAAATACAGTAGACTCCCTAATTTCGGGAGTAGCGTGAGGAAAATTTGAAACCATATTCAGAATCGTGTGATCAAAATAAGGATGCTATTTTAGCTGTTTTAAAACAAGAATTAACAGAAACACAAACAGTGTTGGAAATTGGCAGTGGTACAGGCCAGCATGCAGTATATTTTTCTACACAATTAAGTCATTTGCATTGGATTACCTCTGATCTTGAAGAAAACCATGAGGGCATAAAACAATGGATTAATGAAAACCCGGATGGAAACATTGAAGGACCAATTTTAATCGATGTTAATCAAGAGCATTGGTTAGATGAATCAGTTTGTGCAATATTTAGTGCCAATTCTGCTCACATTATGAATTGGTCAAGTGTCGTTAATATGATGCGTGGGGTCTCAAATACGTTACGTAAAGGTGGAGTATTTAGTTTGTATGGACCATTTAATTATAAAGGTGATTATACCAGCGAAAGTAACCGAAAATTCGATGCCTGGTTAAAAGAACGTGATCCCGAAAGTGGTATTCGTGAATTCGAAAAACTTAATTTTCTGGCTTATGAAAATAATATGATATTGAAAAAAGATTATGAAATGCCAGCAAATAATCGGTTGTTAGTTTGGGTTAAATAATTTTTTTTCTCCCTC
>JBGMQW010000235.1:0-4753 GCA_048060815.1 Thiohalomonadales bacterium
TTTTATAATAATGGGAATTAAGTGCCTTTCATCTTCTTCGTCAAGTTCTGTAATTTCATTATGTATTTTTTTAGTCGCTGACTTTGCAAGTTCTGCATCTTTTTTGCGACTGTACGCACGAAATGTGGCACCAACTTTCGGTAAAGAATTAAAACCAATAATCCGTATAGGACTTGAAAATACAGCTTCCTTAATTACGTTACCTTCAAAATCTTCAAAAATATAATTTTGAGAATTATCTATCCATTTTGATAATACGCATAAACAAGTGAATGCTTCGGTAAAACCGGGTTCTGAATTTTTTATTGTTGTAATATTTTTTTTAAATAGTTCACCATACTTTGCAATGATATCGGTAGCTTCATATTCAGAACAAATTTTTGTAATTTTTGTAATTTCATCGATACACTTATCTAATAAGGCATAGATGAAAACCACATCATGTTTTGAGCCATTATAATCACTGGTAGTCGAGATCGATTTTGAAACAACATCTTTTGAATTTATTAATACATCAATACATTCAATTTTACATTGCTCATCTGAAGAACCGGGATATTCAGATAAAGATGACATATTTTCTATATGATCCATTTAAATGATCATGCAGCTGGCAATTTAAAAATTGATACTGATTTGATTAAGTCATTTGAGAATTCAGTTAAATCACCGGTAAACTTGGCTTGTTCTTCTAACTCGGTACTGGTTGATTCAGTATACTCTTTAATACTAATCGCTTTACCCATAATTTGAGTACTGGCATCCTTTTGTCTTTCTGATTGCTCAGCAATTTGACTGACGGCTTTTGATAACTCAATAGTATTTTTTTGCGTATCGATCATTTCCAAACCTGCTTTTTCAGCTAGCTTGGTTCCTAAAACTACTTTATCAATGGTTTTATTCATAACCGACATTGTTTCAGCGGTCTCAGTTTGAATACTCTTCACTAAAGATGCAATACGAGAGGTAGAATCACGTGAGCTTTCAGCAAGTCGTTGCACTTCATCGGCAACGACCGAAAATCCTCGCCCGGCTTCACCTGCAGCAGCAGCCTGCATACTGGCGTTTAATGCCAATACGTGGGTACGCTCAGCAATAGTGTTAATAATATCAACAACAGCGGTAATTTCTTGCGAGCGTTCACCCAGGCGTTTAATACGTTTTTCAGTTTCACTTATTGTTTCACGAATATCGTTCATACCGTTGGCCGTTTCTGTTACCGTTTTGAGTGCATTGTCAGTAAAACTTGATGTTTGTGAAGCAATGTTATTACAGGTTTGTGCTAAATCGGACATGCGCTTCATTGTAAAGGCACTTTCTTCGAGTTGGGTTACGGCGTCAACTATGATTTCACGTTCATGCTTAGCCATGTTACTCACTTTTTTGCCCTGTTTACTTACGGTTTCAGATGCGTGTTGAACCTTATTGGCAACTAACTGAATATTATTTAACACGCTTGCAGTCTCTTCAACCACCTGATTAATAGCATCGGACAATGGCCCGGTCACATTTTCTGCCACTTTCATCTTTATGGTCAAATCTTTGTCACTTACTTTTGAGGTAGATTCCAGCAACTCAATAATAGAGTCATTTAGTATTTCATTTTCCAGTTCAAGTTTTTTCTGTAATGCTACACGTTCATCAATCATTGAATCAAATGTTCGGGCTAATTCACCAAGTTCATCTTTTGTAGATATATTATTACGAATATTATCATCACCATTTGAATACTCTGTAATAGTGTGTGTGATAACTGCAAGTGTTTTAATTAGTTTACGCGATAAAACCAATAACATTATTCCTATTAATGCTGCACCAAGTATAATAACAGCAATAAATACATATGAAATATTATTACTTGTTATTTTTTCCTGCATTAATATTTTATCCTTATTATCCAGACTATCATCCAGCACTTTAATAAAAACCGGGGCAACCAACTCTGTTTTAAATTTTACCTGTTCTATTAAATTATTCATTTGAATAATTTCTTGAGCAGTGTTAGAAAAAATTACTTTATAAGCATTAATAGATTCTCGAATTTGCTTTACTATTTTTTTATTATATTTTGTTGAATTTAGAATTTTTATAAAATATTCATGTTCTTTATTCATTCGCGATAAATATTTTGGGTCTTTTCGGACTAAAAAATCTTTTTCGTGACGGCGCATTTGCAGCATTGACGCCAATAATTGACTATTACCCGTTTTACGAATAAGTTTTTCGGCATTATGGACAACTTTTCGAAGTTTCCCTACGTTACCAACATTCTCATTTACGAGACCAATCTCATTCGTAAGCGCCGCCGCGTCGTTGAATGAAGTTTTATAATTTTTCATATTAGAAGATAACAATTCCAAATCGATTCTTTCTTGTTCAGATTTACTGTTTCTAATCAACGATTCAATATTATCAAGAGTCGAATTTATAATTAATTTAAATTTATTTAGCAAGCTATCATCATAAGATGAAAAGAATTTTTCTTCCAAAATTCTGGCTTCCAAATACGATATATGGGTATCTCCAAGTAGAATTAAATCTTTTTCAAGAGCAGAACTACGTTGAATTGATTCTTGTTCATGCGATAAGATGGTTTTGTAAGTTAAACCAATAAGAATAAAACTAACCAATGCACCAACCATCACTATTATTAAATAATGGGTGATTTTTAAATTTTGTAAAAAATTCATTTTTTACTCCTGAATTTAGACATTAACTTTAAGCGAATTAAAAAAACCATATACATCCCAATCTACCCATATTGAATTGTCTTTCTCATAACACGCTCTAACATGTGGCGATAATAACGTGGGTAAATTCGCTAACATTTCTACCTTGTCACTGGAACTTAATATAACTCGAAACGGAATTTGGTCTATTAAAATACCGACGGCCTCCTCTTTGGTCCCTATAATTAATATTTTTCTGGTTTCAATATTATTTGAACTTTTGTAACCAAAAATATCCAGTAAATTAAAAATTGGTGTTATATTTCCTCGTAAATTCGCCATTGAATATAACCACCCTGGTGCATTGGGAATGGTGCACATTGGTAACATATCAATAACTTCACTCACAACCTTTTCAGATTCCAATATTAATCCTAAATCACCCACTTTAAATGCATAGGAGTTAAAACTGGTTAATTCTGTCTGGTGTCCGATCTCCTTATCCTTACTTTCTGATAATGGTATACTGAAGTGCTTTTTTAAAACCTCACTCGGTAAAACCAGACCATTTTTTGGTTCACTACTCAACATGGAATATTTTAATACTTACGATTGTTAAGCATAAATCTTAATCTGATTCAGAATATCTTCTTCAGTATAGGGTTTTGAAATCAGTGTTCTTCCACCCTGCTTTTCTGCCCACAATTTATCTGCTTTTTGTTTTTTACTACTCACAAATACAATTGGAATATCTTTGGTCTCTGGATTCTTTAATATTTGGCGACAAGCACTATAACCATCGACATCATCCATTACGATATCCATAAAAACCAAATCGGGTTTTTCAGAGACACTTTTATCTACTGCTTCCTGACCTGATGATGCTGAAATAATATTTTTGCCTGTAGTGGCTATAATCGATTTTAAATTTGCTAAATCTGCTGCGACATCATCAACTATTAATATTTTTTTAACTGACATTTACATTTCTCCTGTAATTTATACTTGTATGTTTTTTTTAATCTTAACCATTTGGTTATTGTTATTAAGTAACATTTTACTTCGTCTATCTAATATTTCTCTTAATTTAATATCCTGTGGTGGCTTCGTTAAATACATATCACAACCTGACATTGCACCTCTCACTTTATCAAAGCGGGACCCACGGCTTGTTAACATAATAACTTCTGCAATTGAATTTGCTTTAATCCATTTACATACTTTGTAGCCATCAACACCTGGCATCATCACATCCAGAAAAACAACATCATATATATTATCTTTTACTTTTCTTGCAGCCTGTTTTCCTGTTTCAGCAAATGTCATTTCAATTCTGTTTTTACACAACAGCGGGAGTTTATGTTCCAGATATTTGTGAACCGATAAACTATCATCGACTACCAGCACTTTAATTGATTCAGAAAGGATATTATCATAGAGATCATGGACTAATTCCGTGGTACTAATACTTTCCAGCTTAGCCAGAAAATTTTTAATATTGATTGGTCTTGTTATGGATATAACGTTTTTGAGATTCTGCTCTTCATCAGAAATCATTATTGTATTAGCGACGTTTTTGCCCGCTTGAGCTCGCCATTTTTCCATTGCTTCCCTACTATCGGCATTCACAATAAGTACATCAGAAAATACTTTCGGATCAAATTCTTTAAAGTCATAAACGGTTTGCACCCATTTAATCAGTTTATAAAAACTTTTGATCAATACCAGTTCCTGTGGTTTTAAACCAATATGTGACATGACTGCTTTGTTTGTTACCACGCAGGATTCCTCAAAAAATCTTGTACTGAATTTTGACTAAAAGTGACTTTTCAGTCATGATATATTCGTTTAAATAGATTATTTATATCGAATTCATTGATTCAATTGTTATAACGTCCATATTGTCTATTCCTTTACTGAAAAAGTGTATATTTCTGAATATTCAAACTTTTTATGTGGAATAACTCACGGAATTAAATAAAATAAATTCCATTTAAAAAATAAGAAATAAATAATTTGTGGTATTTGGAAAAGGATATATTGATATTTACGAACCGCAATTTTGCCGCAAAGGCGCAAAGGAC
>JBGMQW010000236.1:0-1841 GCA_048060815.1 Thiohalomonadales bacterium
TGGAGCATTGCACGCATATTACCTTTTATCAGTTTTATTGCATTTGAAGTGACAGCAGCAGTAGAGACTTTATTTTTTATATTATTGTTATTTTTTGCAATTAAACCGGTGTTGCAAGTAAAACAAGTGAAGCAAGGCGGTATTATTTTAGTACTGTTATTACTATTAATCAGTAATAGTATTTTTTATCTTGGTGTTTTTAATGTTATCGAGAATGGAGTTCACATTGGCTTATACAGTGGATTGTATTTAATTTTATTATTAATTTTTATCATGTCACGAAGAGTGATTCCTTTTTTTATTGAAAAAGGAGTAGATGACGCGATTAAAATACATAATTTTAAGTGGCTGGATATTTCAGTAATTATTTTATTTTTGTTATACGCTGTTTTAGATATTTATTCGATTTACTTTGGCAGTTTGATGATTATCTCTGGACTGTTATTACTGCTGCACAGTGTCCGAATGATTGCCTGGTATAGCAATGGTATCTGGAAAAAACCATTGTTATGGAGCATTTATTTAGCTTACGGTTTTATTGTGCTTGGTTTTGCATTGAAATTAATGATTAGTTATTATGGCTTTCATCCCTTTCTTGAAATCCATTCGTTTACGGTAGGTGGCATTGGTTTATTAACATTAGGCATGATGTCACGTGTTGCATTAGGTCACACTGGTCGAAATGTATTTGAGCCACCCAGGTCCATATTCTGGATTGTTTTAATATTTACTATAGCAACCTTTTGTCGGGTATTGTTGCCAATTATATTTCCTAATTTATATTTGTTAAGTATATTATTATCGCAAATATTCTGGATAGCCGCATTTGTTTTGTTTTTAATTATTTATTTTCCAATATTAATTCAAGTTCGTATTGATGGACGGCCGGGCTGATTTTCCATTAGGTCATCTGCATAACACTATTCGATAATGCACTTTACCACTTCGAAGCCTCGTAATCGCATCATTAATATTATCAAAACTGTATTTTTCAATCATCGGTTTAATATTGTGACGCTGTGCAAATTCTAACATTTTTGTAATGGTGGCAGGGCTTCCTACAGGGGAGCCTGACACAGAGTGTTGACCACCGATGAGCGAGAAAACATTAATATTAAGAGGTTCCATAGCAGCACCAACAAAGTGTAAACGGCCTCGAGAATTTAAAGTGCTGAGATAAAGATTCCAATCTAACGTAACGTTGACAGTGGAAATGATAAAATCAAACTTGCCGGTAGCGGCTGCTATTTCATCAGGATTACACGAGTTTAAGGTGAAATGAGCACCCATTTTAAGTGCCTGTTGTTTTTTATCATCACTCGAGGTAAACGCAGTTACTTCACAACCCCAGGCATTAAAAAATTGTAGTGCCATATGACCCAGGCCACCAATACCGATCACCGCAACTTTATCACTGGGTTTAACATCAAATTGTAATAATGGATTAAATACAGTTACGCCACCGCAAAATAAAGGACCGGCTGATTCTAAATCGATACCATCTGGAATCGGTATGACGCTATTAGCAACTGCAATCATTTTATCAGCGAAACCGCCATGATGCCCGATGATAGTAGCTTGAGCAGTAGCACAAAAATTATGATCCCCTGCATTACAATCGGGACATTCACCACAATAACTCGAATGCCAACCAATTCCGACATTTTGTCCAACTGTAAGATTGCTAACGTTAGTGCCCAAACTAGCAATTTTACCGACTACTTCATGGCCGGGAACAACTGGATACTGAGTGAATCCCCACTCATTATCAATCACGCTGAGATCACTATGACAAATACCACAGTAGTGAACATCAATTTCAACTTCATTTGGTTTTAGTT
>JBGMQW010000236.1:1941-4728 GCA_048060815.1 Thiohalomonadales bacterium
CTATGACAAATACCACAGTAGTGAACATCAATTTCAACTTCATTTGGTTTTAGTTCGCCAGGATCATATTCGAAAGGTGTTAGTTCAGCTTTGGGTGTTGTTGCAGCATAGGCTTTTATCATTTTGATCTCGTTATTTATTTATGAAAAGAGGATACAAAATCTTATCGTTAATCAACAATTAATTTATTTGAAGTGTAACATAATTGTGTGATGATAATATTCAGGTAAAAATAGTCATGTCTAGGAATTGTACGAAAGTAACTGCTTTATTTCTTTATTATATGAAAAATTTTAAACTAATATTTTACTTATCAGCCAGTGAAATAACCGGATATTGTTGGTTTTCCATTTCTTTTAGTTGTCGTCGAATCTCATCTTGCCAATCAATCTTAGCGACATAGCCTAATCGCTTCTGACAAGATCATTGGGTGCATACCAGTCTTTACCTAAATAGACGATGCAGCACTATTTAAACAAAACCAGGGATAATTCCCTGATTTTGTGATCACCGAAATAAATTATTAAGGAACAGTATATTCAGAGATGTTTGATATTCTATAATAGCCACCACCAATAAATTGCTGTAACCAAATCCTAATCTTACTTCCTGGCGTATTTGAAAAATAGGTATAAGATAATTCATTGGAAGCTAGACGTTGCAATACGACTGTATCATTTTTTTCGATAACCCAACTGACATTATCGCCCAAATTTCCTGTTCTACTTACTTGAAAATTAGGATCGATGGTTAAAGCATAGGAACCAAAGTTTGCGTTTACTATAAACTCAATCGTATTAGACACGATTACTTCTTGAGTGTTAATTATCTGTGTTAACCAGATACGGTAACTGCTACTCGCTATAAACCCCGGATAAGTGAAGCGCAGACTGGTATTATTATTTTGTTGCGACACAATAATACCATCTTGTTCAACTACCCAGGTAACTGGATCAGTTAGCGTTCCATTTCGAGTAACGTTGTAATTATTAGATAGGGTAAGGTTATGAGAGAAAACCTGGATTCCAGGTGTATATTGAATGACATTCGATACAATTTCATAAGCACCATTATTAAATTGTTCTAACCAAACGCGGTAGTAACTGTTTTGAATATTATTAAAATAAGTATACTCTAGTTCGTTTGCAGCATTTCGACGTAACACTTCAATACCATCTTTTTCAATGACCCAGGTAAGTGCTTCCCCTAATATCCCACTACGTTGAACCGTATAATTAGATATTAGGTTAAGTGAGTGGCTTGAAACTATGGTGCCCGGTTCATATTCAACTATGTTTGAGGCGGCTTGTCCGCCGACGGTTAACCAAACTCGGAATTTACTACCAATGCTATTTGAAAAGTAGGTGTAGGTCATCTCGGAAGAAGCATTTCTAGCAAGTACCGTTGTTCCATCTTTTTCAATAACCCAGTTTACGTTGTCACCAAGTTGGCCGGTTCGACTCAGTTGGTAATTATTACTAACATTTAAAGTATAAAGTGTTGCTACTGGAGGTTTGGCAGTTTGATTTGAAATGTTTACAGTATAATCTTCTACTTCACCGTAGGTGAATGAGCCACATGCGGGTGTTGATGCTGATGGTGAATACGACAGTATTATGCGCATGCGTGTTTCACCGGTTAATGCAGTGTCTGGTATAATGAGTTGAGAGAGAATACTGGTTTGAGATGATTGTGTGAATAATAATTCATTTGTGGTGAATATTCCATCTTGATTAAGGTCAACCCATATTTTCCAGTTTTCAGTATAATTTGTTGCTGAAAAACCTGGGTATACTCCAAGTGTATTAGTTCCTTTATCAATATTAATTGCAGGATCAGATGTGAAGTCAGCATAACCGTTATTTGATCCAGATGTTTTTGTTATGGTATTTAGCATAACAGAATTAATCCATTCGTAATTAGTATTATTTCCTTGAGCGGCACAGTAAGTTACTGGAGCGTTTGGATCGGGAATATTGTAGCTTACCGTATTGGACACAACTTTATACTGGTTGTTAATGAATTGTTTTAACCAAATACGATACTGACTTCCTGGAGTATTGTTAAAATAACTATAATTTAATTCATTAGCTGCATTTCGTTGTAAAACGATAACACCATCTTGTTCGATAACCCACGTAACAGGATCGCCAATAATGCCAGATCGTGTAATGTTAAAATTATTATCGAGAATTAAATTGAAGGGTAATACTGCTGTGTTAATATTAACAGTATAATCCTCAACTTCACCCCAGGCAAATGATTCACATGGGCTAGCTATTGAACCATATTTCATTGAAACACGCATTCGTGTAGTACCACTTAAAGCGGTTCCTGGAATAGTTATAGTTCCATTAAGCGCAGCGTTTGCATTACCAGAAAATACAGATTCAGTACTTTCAAAAATATTGTTTTGGTTAAAATCAATCCACACATTCCAATATTCAGTGTAACTATTACCATTGAATCCTGGGGTTAGGGTAAAAGTTGAAGTGGTAGTGAGTGGGATAGCAGGATCCAGGGTGAAATCAGCATAGCCATTATTATTACCTGATAATTTTGAATAATTATTAATTTGAAATTTTTCCACCCATTCATATGATGAGTTTTGTGCGGATGAGGTACAGTAGGCGGCATAACTAATTGATGGAAAGGTAATAAGAGCCAACCATAGTAAAGTAATGTTTATAAAATGTGTGTATATTTTACCTGAAAAATTCATTTTCGATACCCTTGTGTTAGTTAGGAATTGATTTAGCTATCAATACGAGTAAAAATGTTCTGAGC
>JBGMQW010000237.1:0-4718 GCA_048060815.1 Thiohalomonadales bacterium
CAAATGGACGATGCCAAAGTATGGACTTCAGCGATGTTTATTGATTTTAAATAATATTTTTACTTATTGATTTTTTCATAACTCTAAATCAGCTGTTATGTGTAAATGCAAATATTGCTCAATCATGTGAGCATCAATGAGGAGTTAAGAAAAATGAATATCGATCAACTCACAGAATTTTTTAAATGGATGCTAATAATTAATGTATTAATTCTCCTGTTGAGCTCTGTGTTAGCGATGACTCAAAAGAATCTGATGTGTAAATTACACGGGAAATTATTTAATATAAAAGAAGAAAATGTATCATTAATGGCATATGGGTATTTGGGAATGCTTAAGGTATTAATAACCGTTTTTATATTAGTACCCTATATTTCCCTTCTATTGATTAAGTGATGTCTTATAAAAAGCACATAACGTTTTGCTGAGGGGCTCCGAGGACTGGCGGTTTTTTTGCAGCTCTTTCGCAAAAAAAAGCCAGTTCTCGGAGCCCCTCTTGAGCAATTTTGTTATGAGTTTTTAGCAGATTATCTGAAGTTTCTTTTTCATTGATTCCGAAAGTTCACCTTTATCCTGTATTTCTACATAACGATCTCTCAAACGCGCCAATAATGTTACATAATCATTTAATTCTTCTTCAGCATCATAAAGATCATCGTCATTAATATCATCTGAATCTATGTAATCTCTGAGATACTCTATGCTTCTAACGAGTGAATTAAATAGTATTATACATTCCGACCAATTAATTTCTGTAGAATTTAAACTCATAACTATGCCCTTTTACCAGAAAGTTTAATTTTGTTACTCACAAGTTCTGCCGAAATATTTGTAATTTTTTCAGCTTTTTCGAACATTGTTTCTAGAAGGGATATATATTCACTTTGTTTCATGCGTCTAGTCGCGACAATGTGAACATGACCTAAAGTAACTAAATCAACTGCGATTGCTAGCCCAGAGGGAATAATTGAGTTAACCTTGATCTTCCACCGATTTTTACCTCCGTCAAATACTTCTTGAGCCGAAACTCCTGCATGAGTAGGTAGAACATACACAATTCCTGTTCGTGGATCAGTAGATAGTTTTGAATCTTGTGGGCGAATACTTCCTTCTTTATTCGTAAACCTTGGAAAATTTGAATTTCCATTTCGATACAAATCCCTTTCTATTTCTCTTATGTCAGAAATGTAAAAATCTTTTTCTGTTTTCATTAATATATCTCCTTCATATAAATTTATTTTGACTCATAACAAGTGGCTCAAGATTGAGCCTGAAAACCCGCGTATTTTTTGCTACGCAACTTAGCCAAGCGTTTTGTATAAACTGCTTAATACAAGAGTTATTTTACATCTTTGCTGCAAAATAAAAATCAAATAGCATTTAACCCATGCTGTTGATAAATGTGACTAACAGTTTCACTCTGCATAAACCGAACAAATAACTCACCAAACTCACCACCATCAGCAACAAGACCGATAGCATATTCCGTCACCGGGTTAAGGCCACCAGCACACGGCAGTATTTCGACAAGATCAAAAATTTCTGGAAATATTCTGCAATAGCGTAATGCCAGATGATAATAGACAATAGCCACATTAGCATTGCCATCCACTAAGGCCTGCGGTGCTTCACGATGGTGAATTTTACGTCCAAAATAGGTATTAATGGAATCAATTTGAGTTTGAGTTAAACCCGAATTAATTAAAAACTCATGATAAACCTGATAGCTTGCTTTCTCAGTTTGCGGATTCGATAAAAACAAACGTACATCGTCTTTAAATAAATCCTTACTGGTTCTTATATTTAGTGGGTTACCTTTAAGAACCAGTGCCACATTCCCTCGGCTTTGAATAAATTTTGTGTATTGCTCACAATACTTTTGTTCAACCAGACTACTTAAAATAGCTTCAGGGCCGATAAAAACATTAGGCATTGTTGATATTTTTAAATTACCCAATATTAAACCATTATCCTGTAATGCTTTCACCAAAACACCGGGCGGTGTTGTGGCATAAAAAATATCATCAACCTCGGGATGCAGTTTTAAAAATTCCTGAACCGACTGCAACAAAGCCATATGGTGATTACCATCAGAATACACCACCAGTTTTGCATTTAACGGGTCACCATGAAAATCCAGACACAAATTTGAGCCGGAATGCGACCATTGCTGTTGTGGTGTTAAAGTGGTTTGGGCGCACTCTAAAGGCCAATCAAGTATTGTCACTTAAGAACTACCTCTGTTATTATTATAGGATTCAATCAAACTACTGATAATACTCATATAAAACTGATTATTCAAATGGTCTGCCAATAATATAATACTGTAATCTCATACAGAAATTATGTGATTGGCTGAGTAAGCGCATTACAGTAATGATACAAAACACCAAAATTTACGTTAAACCCATTAAGGCAGTATAAATTATGACAAACTTGTATCGTAGTACTTTACTTTTAATAATCTTATTATTTTATTCCAATATCGTCGTTTCTGAAACTAATAAAAAGTGTTCACCACTATTAAATTTCACCGTTAAAACATTAAGTAAAAACAAGCCGGTCAACCTGTGTTCCGAATACCAGGGTAAAGTATTATTGATTGTCAACACCGCAAGTAAATGTGCTTATACTCCTCAATATAAAGGGTTAGAAGCATTGTATGAAAAATATAAAGCTAACGGCCTGGTCGTTTTAGGTTTTCCCTCAAATGATTTCGGTAAACAAGAGCCGGGAACAGAAGCCCAGATAAAAGATTTTTGTGAGCTCACTTATAATGTAAAATTTCCAATGTATTCTAAGACAAAAGTCACATCAAAAAATGCAGATCCATTATATAAAAAATTGGGAGAAACGGCAGGCGAATATCCAAGATGGAATTTTCATAAATATCTGATAGATCGGAAAGGCAATCTGGTTGGTAGTTTTAAAAGTCAGGTAACACCCGATGATGAGGTGTTATTGAAAAAAATTAAATCAGCGTTAACTCGATGAATTGAATTTGATTATATTTAATTGAAGCTTGAGTAACATTAGGGATTTCAGGCTAAACAACAAACTAACATATTTTTGTTACTTGAATTTAAAATTGGGTAGTTAATGGAAGTCTGTTATCGACCCAAAGAAAATAAAATGTTATGCTAAAAAAAATATTAAAAGGTTAACTATGGTTCATCCAATTATTGAAGATCTGCAGTGGCGACATTCCACTAAAAAATATGATACGAAAAGAAAGGTTTCTCAAGAGGATCTTGATGTGTTATTTGAGGCGATGCGACTCTCTGCCTCATCTATTAATTCGCAACCCTGGAAATTTATCGTTATTGAGAGCAGTGAGTCAAAAGCGCGTATGAATAAAACATTTGCTCATAAACATGAATATAACCAACCTCATGTGTTTGATAGCTCACAGATTATTCTCTTTGCGTACAATCCGCGCTACACGCGTGATGATTATGCTCAAGTAGTTGATAAAGGGATTGAAGATGGGCGAACAAAACAAAAGGAACGTGAGAGTGCCTTTGGCGTTTTTGGATTTGCCGAGTTTAATACCGATGAAGAAGGAAATACAAGTTGTTGGACAAAAGCACAAACCTACCTTGCTTTTGGTAACACTTTGCATACTCTGGCTCGACTTAGAATAGATTCGACTCCCTTAGAAGGAATTGACATTGATTTAGTTAATGAAGAGTTCAAGCAAGAGCTTGATGGTTATCAGTGTGATGTGGCATTGGCTATTGGTTATCGTCATCCGGAAAATGACTTTAATGCAAAGCTTCCAAAGTCACGACTGAGCCTGGAAAATATTTTAGTGCGAATATAAAAAAGTACGCTGTGTAATTTATCTCAAGCGTTATGATTTAAAATCCAGCTTTGCTCTTTTTTCTATAGAAGTTTCCAAGCATAGATAGCTGTTATTACCAGTGTATAGCTGGCAAGAATAATAACATTGATCGGATTTCCAGAAAATTTGGGTGTTTTTATCTGTGACACATTTAAGGCTGCGAGACCTAAGCTGCTAGCATAGAGAATAATAGAAAAAGTCCCCTGGCTAAAAAGGCCTTCAAATAAAAATATAAAAACGAGTATGATACTGTTGTTATCGAGTGCTAATCCTGTGTAATGGGTTCCGCCGGCAAGACCGAAGGTTGTAAAATAACTGAGTCGTAGTGCGCTGGTGGCAAGCATAATAAATGCTCCAACGAGATAGACAAGCTCAAAATTTCCATAACTTAAAAGCAGAATAGCCGGTGTGACACCATAGCTAACAATATCTATTAATACATCAAGTTGGCCTCCAAAATTACGGTCATTACTCGTGCGTCCTTTTATTCTACGTGCAATGAGACCATCTGCCCAATCGAAAGCAACCGCCCAGATCATGCCGATCATTGCTGCTGCGTAAAGTCCTTTAATGCTGAAATAAATGGCAAGAAGGGTACAGGCTAAACCCGATAATGAAGCAATATTAGGAAGATCCTTAATATAGGAAAGAATGGTGTTTGGCTGAAGTTCTTCCAAATCAGTGTTTTTTATTGTCATTTTGAGGCTCTTTGTTCGAAAATTGGTGATATTCGCACTAATATCCTTCGGGAAAGATCGTACAGACTGCTATTAGTGTTATGATGGTTCGTTCAGTTTACACCATTTGGGATACAAAAATAATGCTTATTTACACAGTAGGAACTTGGGATTTATTACACGTTGGTCATTTGGCC
>JBGMQW010000238.1:0-4689 GCA_048060815.1 Thiohalomonadales bacterium
ATCCATTTATATCAAACTTATGAAGCGGCACATGCTTATGATTTATTAACGCCAACTGAAAAAATTATCTCCGATACGATGGCGGCATTAACCTCTCCGTTTGTAAAAGATCCGGATGAACTTAATGCTTTTAAAGGAAACACCTGGTCTGGAACAGTGTTTGGGTTAAAGCTGTCAGATCCTTTAGCTGTTGTAGCGCAAACAGCAGCAAGCCAATCATTTTATTGGCCATTTATTTTAACAGCGTTAATACCGCTTATCTTAACATTATTATTTGGCAGGATATATTGCGGTTGGATTTGTCCCGCGACATTAATTTATGAGCTTAACGATAATCTTGCAGCCTGGTTTCGTAAAGCCGGTTTATCCATTAGTCTGCGTAAAATGGACAGACGAATTAAATACATCGTGCTTGGTTTTGGTATTTTACTGTCGATGTATTTGGGTGCGGTAATGTTTGGATCTGTATATCCACCAGCCATTATTGGCCGGGAAATATATTACACTATTGCCTTGGGTGGTTTTGGATTTGGCGCAATTTTTTTTCTGATTACTTTATTGTTTGATTTGTTGATTATTAGACGCGGATTTTGTCGCTATATTTGTCCAGGTGGTGCGCTATATTCAATACTTGGTCGATATCGGTTATTACGCATTAAACGTAACGTTGCAACCTGTAATGATTGTGCCAAATGTAATGTAGTCTGTCAGTTCGGTCTGGATCCATTGCAAGATGATTTTGGAATGGAATGCAATAATTGCACAGCGTGTATAGCAGTGTGCCCTACGGATGCGTTGAAATTTACGGTGAATATTAATGATGTGAAATATCAGGGACCGGGACATCTTGGGCATAAATACAGAAAAGAAAAAAATTAACCGCCAAGGCGCCAAGAACGCCAAGGAAAATATTAAAACTATTTTTTTCACCCACTCCCCTTTGGGGAGTGGGCCGGGGTGAGGGGAATACGATACTTTCGCACTGAATACTAACCCCTCATCCTGGCCTTCTCCCACAAGGAGAAGGAATGGCTTCGATTTATTTATGTATTAAATCTTTTCCTTGGCGTTCTTGGCGTCTTGGCGGCTAAAAAATTAATTATGAATTAACAACAAGATTATGAATATAAAACATATTATATTACTAACAAGCCTACTAGTTATCACTAGCAACGCATTCGCTCATCACGTATTGGGTCGTCCATCTTACAGTTTAGGTGAAGATTCAAATACACCTCCAAGTATGCAAGTTGAAACTCAACTTGGAGATTTTTATATTACCTACATGGCGTTTCCTGCATTTCCTAAACCGGGTGATTATGGACGAGTAAATTTATATGTTAAGCGAATTGACAATGGTGCTACCTTTGATGGCAAAGTTACTTTTAAAGTCAGTGACGATAGTTTCTTTTCATCGACAAGTGAATTCCTGGGTGTACAGAAAATTGATGATGGTGTTTACCGACAAGGTTTTGTATTTAAAGAACAAGGTGATTTTTTAATTACTGCCGAGTTTGAGTCTGGTGGCCAACCCTATATTATCGATTTCCCGTTACAAATTGGTGAACCGTTTCCGATTGGTCCTATAGGGTTTAGTATTTTTTTTATTGCTTTAGTATTAGTATTTGTAAACGTTACTCAACGTAAAAGATTATCACGAATTAAAGCAAATCAACATCATTCGGATCAGGCAAATGATTCTGGTTCGATATGATTGATTCAGCACTTGGTTTAATAGAATTTCTGGTTTATCAACCCAGTCAGGGTATGGTGCATCCTGGCTTATCGGCTAGTTGGGTAGCTGTTGTAGTTGCTATTATGTTGATGATGATTTTGTGGGTGCTTAAGTTTTCACCCGATGCAATCTCAAATTCCAGTATAAATTCCAGTTTACTAGTGAAAAGTATAGCGAAATTTTCAGTATTGGGAAGTATTACTCGAAGTTTTATAACTCGCCCATATGTCATTACTATCTTACGTGTTATTACCAGTATCGTTTTTATTTTAGTTATTGCCGCAGGTCTTTTTGGCACGCCACTAGCCGAACGTAATCTTGCAACAATGTTAACCTGGACCTTGTGGTGGTCGGCTGTTGTGATAAGTGTTTTTTTTGTGGGATCTGCCTGGTGTGCTATTTGTCCCTGGGATGCGATAGCGACCTGGTTAGTACGACGACGATTATGGCGTCGTGGTAGTGAGGTGAGTAGCCTTAATTTAAAGGTTCCAAAGTCACTTCGCAATATCTGGCCGGCTATTTTTTTGTTAGTATTTTTAACCTGGTTAGAGCTTGGTGTGGGTGTTACTACAAGTCCTTATGCTACAGCACTATTGGCATTGTTAATTGTGGTGTTAGCAACAATTTCATTAGCAGTTTATGAACGTAAGGCATTTTGTCGCTACTTTTGTCCTGTTGGTCGAACTCTCGGTGCATATGGCGGGATATCACCGATAGCATTACGCCCGGTCGAAAACGCTATTTGCGTGTCGTGTAAAACATTAGAGTGTTATCATGGCACTAGCGATATTGAACCATGCCCAACATTTTTAGTGATGGGCAGTATGAAACAAAACACTTACTGTATCTCATGTGGAGCCTGTACACAAAGCTGTCCGACACAAAATATTAACTGGCAATTCAGACCGATAGGAAATGAAATTACCTATGCATCAAGACCACATTGGGATGAGGCCTGGTTTATTATTGGTTTATTGTCATTAACACTTTTTCACGGTTTTACCATGATGCCATATTGGGAAATATGGATGCAAAACCTGGCATATCAAATTGGTGATTCAGGTCGATTATTAATAAGTTTTAGTATTGGTATGGCGATTGCTCTGCTCTTACCAATACTATTATATAGCTTTAGCATTACATGCTTAAGTAAAATTAGTGGTAATACCGAGTGGCGCAGAATATTTTCAGCAATGGCATTTAGTGTTTTACCATTGGCTTTTAGTTACCACATTGCTCATAACCTCAGCCATTTAGTGCGTGAGAGTCAAGGTTTTTGGTCTGTTGTTGCTAACCCGTTTGGCAAAAACAGCTTACCATTATCAACGCAAGAGATTCATTTTCGTCATTTTAATCCAATGATTCCTGACAATATTGTTTTTGCATTACAGGCATTATTAATTTTAGTAGGATTTTGGTTGGCACTTAAAATATTACGCTACCGTATTATAAATCTTGGTAGTGGCGTATCACATAAATTCAAATGGATGACTTTGCCAATGGTTTTATTTATAACTATAATCAGTTTGCTTAGCCTATGGCTTTTAATGCAACCAATGATTATGCGAATGTAGGAAAATAAAGTGCATAAAATTAAAAAAATATTTGACCGATTTCAAAGTATCATTCAGAAATATTGTAATTTAAGTAAAAACTTTCCAATTGTAGTTTTTTTTAGTGTGTTTGCACTCGGTATCCTGTTTTGGACCGGATTTAATGCAGCTATGGATGTGACAAATAATGAAAGTTTTTGTATTTCATGTCATGAAATGGAAAATAATGTCTATCAGGAATACAAAAAAACAGTTCACTATCAAAATCGAACAGGTGTTCGAGCAACTTGTCCAGATTGTCATGTACCAAAGGATTGGATACACAAAACTTTACGAAAAATAAATGCAACAAATGAATTGTTTCATAAAATTATAGGTACGATAGATAGCAAAGAAAAATTTGAATCAAAACGATTGCAAATGGCAGAGTATGTTTGGGAAACCATGATCGATACTGATTCTCGTGAGTGTCGTAATTGTCATAGTTTTGAGTATATGGCATTAAACCAGCAAAAGACTAATTCTAATAAAAAGCATAAAAGCGCACTCGATAGAAATATGACATGCATTGAATGTCATATGGGTATCGCTCACAAAATTGCAAAAGACTTTGATCAAGATGGTCAGTTACATGAAGCTTTTAAAACTAACAAACGACCTTGTAGTGATTGCCACAAAAATATGGCACAAGGGGAATGGTAAATAATTCGGGTATTATCTATGGATAGAAGAGAATTCTTTAGGCGCAGCATCAGTCGAGTTGCAGAAAAAGCAGTTGAAAAAGCTGAAAATAAAATAGCAACACGAGCCGTGCATTGGATACGACCGCCCTATGCAAAACCGGAACTTGAGTTTTTATTATCATGCTCCCGGTGTAATGCTTGTATTGAAGCTTGTTCTTATCAAATAATTTTTCCACTATCAGCAAAAAATGGTGCTGATGTAATGCACACACCGGCACTTGATTTGTTAAATACAGGTTGTCATTTATGTGAAAATTGGCCATGCGTAACAGCATGTGACACTAATGCATTAAGCCTTCCTGATATTGTTTTAAAAAAATATGAATCTAAAAATGACAATGAAAACATAAATGAAAATTCTTCGAATTTTTACTTACCACGACTTGCAAAAGCAATTATAAATACTGAAGTGTGTTTACCTTATCAAGGCCCAGAATGTGGTGCTTGCGCAACATCATGCATTGTTGAAGGAGCGTTGTTATGGGAACTTGAACGACCCAGTATAAATATGGAGTTATGTACTGGTTGCGCAATGTGCCGTGAACATTGTATTACAGAGCCAAAAGCCATAAAGATATTAAATATTTCATCTTAGTTATTTTCCTGGATTAATCGTATTAATCGATTGGCCACTTCTTTACACTGGAGATTTAGGTAA
>JBGMQW010000239.1:0-4686 GCA_048060815.1 Thiohalomonadales bacterium
TTTACAGTAACTAAACTATAAACTTACCTAAGTGATATTACCTATAACATTTAGGTAAAGCCCTTGATCTAAACACTTTAATTTACCAGGATTTACCAGATTAGAGAGAGTGTTCATTATTACTAAACTTATAGGAATTATAATGAATATCTTTTAGCCTAACTCTTTAATAAACGGTACAATAGCATGAATGGTATTATGAACACTGCTAATGGAAGGCTTACCTTGAATACTCAAAAAATGCAAATAATTATTTTAAACTGCATATTGTCGGCGGGTGTTTTCTTGAGTTCACTTTTTATCATGAGTGTTTCTGCTGCTGGTTTATACGATTTAAGAGTCCCTGCAGTTAAAACCGTTAACTCACCTGATACAACTTCTTATCGATTTAATTTTCGTTACCGTGAAGAAACCGGTGTTACCCGGCGGTTAAATAACGAGGATGAAATTCTGGGGGTGAAAAGTTTTTCAGAATCGGAATTACTAACAGAAAATAATCTCGAACAATACGATGCAACTATTTATTATGCAGGTGATGATCAGGGTAAATTTTCAAGGCATCCATGGCTCAGTTTTGATTTAGGCGTTAATCTTAAATTTATTGAGCAAACGTATGATTCAACTCGGCAAGCGCAAAAGAGCTCGAAAACACATTATGGTGCATACCCGATGGTCGCTGCAACAGCTCAGTTTGTTTTGCCATTTTCCGGTATGACGGCGAGTCTTGAGGGTAGTTATTATAATTACAATACCCGTGAACTGAGTGAATACCGTGCGATATTAACCTATCAAATCGACAATGTTTTTGGTGTTTCCGGTGGTTGGGAGCAACAACAATATCAGTTAGACGCTACTGATCGCCTGGAATTTGATAAAGAAGGCCCATTTGTTGATTTGTTCTATAAATTTTAGTTCGCGTTGTTAGTGTTCAAATTCCTTCTGGTTTAGCCAGAAATTATTGTGCTAAGCCGAGCTTGATAATCACTACTCGTAATTCATTGGAAAGTTTTCTATTAACAGTGTCACGTACACGTTGCATTGCTAATTCAGGATTTTGTGCGGATACTTTAATTTCCCAACGAAAGTTGCCACTATCCTGTCCAGTTTTTTGATTTGTGAGATTAATTTGTAAACTCCCTCGATACCAGTACCAACCTTTTTTATCATGGGATTGATCCACATCGAGCCTGGTTTTCAACAGATAGTTTGCAGAATCGTTATTTTTTTCGTGCTGAAAACCAGTACGTGCCAGCGCTCCGGTGACAATAGATTCTATATCGCCGATTGAATCGTTAGTAATTTCAACGGCGATGTGTAGACGACTTAATAATGCATCGCGGTCGGCTAGAAGTGCGGCCGGATTATAATGTGGTGGTACACCGATGCCGGTTGGATCGATAATGGCGAGAATACGTTGATTGGCCTGACGTGATTGCTGCAAAGCGAGGGCACGGTTGGCGTAATTGATTTTTACCATTAGCTCACTATGTTGTTGTGACTGCGCGATTTCCTTTTCAGTGGCAATATCTTGCTGGTTTATGGTTTGGCGGAGACCGTTGGCCATTTTATTGCGATCCAGTAACGCCAGTGCATGATATTGTTTGCTCTGTGGGTCTTGCCAGCTTTCGGCTATGCGGATCCCACTCACTACCTGATCTATGCTTGTTTTGATATTTCGGCTACTACTGAATTGCAGTTGAGTTAGACGTTTGCCTTTGATTATTTCACCCTTGAACTCAACGTTGTCCTCAGATTGTTCAGATAGTTTGACCTGAAAAATTTTACTTAAATCTGCGCGAGCATGATCCTGTGCAATTGCGCGGTATTTGCTTTGTCCATGTCCGCTTAAATAACTTTGGGGTGGATAATCTTCGGGTAATCCGTTAACCCAGTCAGGTTTTTTGGGTCCGGAACTATTACACGCCGTAATTATCAAGAAAAAGATAACGAAAATAAAAGAGCGTAATGTGGACATATCGAAATTCCTGTTGTTGTTTGATTTAATAATACCTGTCGGAATAAGGCGGAATATTATGATAAGAAATATAACGTCTTTTGCCAGCAATAATATTAATTTTTCCTAATGATACTGTTCGTACTACGCGATTGTTGTTATCCATTAAAGAAATGGAAAGTTTATGTTCACCAGGAGCCAGTCGTAATCTTGCAAGCTGGATTTCTGCGGGTAGGGTGAGCCAGCTGCGAGTGTCGGCGCGTTCAGTAAAAACTCCAACGATGTTTACTAGCAATCCAATAATATTATTTTTTTCATTACCTTGCCCGGTAGCCTGGTATTTTATTACTGCTCGTGTCAGGGCGCGAGCGGTAATTTCGGGCATAAATGATTTGAGTGTTGCGTGATTAATGGCATCTAATTGTTCGACCACTTCACTAGTACTGGAGAAGTCTGTGGTTTGTAGACGGGCATGAGTAATGGATTTTGGTCTGTCCTGGTAGTAAGGTAGGGTAATACGCATCATTATACCAGAGCCAGGATCAACTAAACCGATGTTATTTTCCTGTTTAATCGGTGCGAGTCCATTGTGCAATAATAATACTACTTCTCCCTGTTGTGGATCGATAACGGGCAATTGTTTGATGTTAATATTAAATTGTTTGCTGAGTTGTTTGAATTCCTTATTCAAACCAACACGTTTTGCGCTACGTAACAGATCAAACTTTAGAGCTTCGGGAATTGTTGCGGGGTAGAGTTTATCACGATGTATCTGGTAGGCTTGCATAGCTTTACGGTATGCTATCATGGCATCACTATACTCACCCAGATCCTCGTATACCATACCTGCCAGATAACGCGAAAAAGGATCGACACTAAGGGCACTATTCGGTGCATTGGACATCAATTTACGTAGTCGTAGATCAATTTGTAAAATTTCAACACGTGCTTCATTTAGTTTATTTAATGCAAGGTAATTTAATGTTTCGTAAATATGCAACATTACCTGATCCAATGGTGTGCCACCGTAGGCTCGTGTTGCATCGTTGATAAATAAGGCAGTAGCTTGCTCACGGATACTTATAGCAGAAAAAGCTTCCACTACAGCTTTGGCTTGTTCCAATGACTGGTTACTTGCTTCAAAATTATTTTGCATTCGTAGTAACATGGCTTTATTTAGCAGGAAAAGTAGCTCGTCAGTTGTTGAAAATCCCTCTTTTTCCAGCAGCACTAATGCCCCGGCTGGATCCTGTTTAGCGAGTTTTCTTTCTATAGGATTGAAAGTCTCGCTATAACTGGCACAAGCTTGTAATAGCACTACCAGCAATAAGCATAACAAACCTCGTACCGGTCCGGTGATTTTCGACCGTAAACAGGTTTTCATCTATCTTTGCTTTGCCTAATTTAATTAGCACATTAATAGCGAAGTTTGCTATTTTTTATCAGTTTCTTGATTTTCTTTGAACCAACCCAGACTTTACGATTGTCCGCCAGACTAATGAGATTGAGATCAATCTGATAATAACGTACCTGGGTTGTACCATCTACATCGATAATGGTATTGATACTGCCTTTGAGCATAAAGTCGGCACCGATTTCCTGTCCCATGGCTTTACGGGTATCCTCACGTGCATTAGTATCCTGATCCTTACGTTCCGATCGAATTTCGTTTCGTTCACCACTGGAGGCAACAAAATCCACACGCCCGGAATTTATTACTTCGCGTTCAATGTCGTTTACAAAGGTGTTAACATTAATGTGTTCATGGCTGAGGTTGTTAATAGTTCCTACGATTAGTGTAGGTTTACGTTGATTTTTCTGAGTAAAGTCACGTTGCCAGGGTCGTTCCAGCATATCGGTGATCATTTCTTTTGAAACCATTTGTGAGTCGATGTCGTTCCATGCACCGCTCAGATCTTTTACTTCCTCAATTCCCAAACGTTCTACCGAGGTGCCGCAACTACTTAGCAAAAGCAGAGTTAACATGAAGCTGATAAGTGATAAACCGAAAATAGTTATTCGCATTATTTTTTCTCCGTAGATATTTTATCGAATACGTTTTCACTGTGATCGTTAATGTAGCGTTTGAGATCGCCATTCATATTATCTACAATAGCAGTAGTTTGTTTAACCATTTCCAGATCCAGTTCGGCAATAGAATAAATTGTTTTGGTACTTTTCTGTTTCCAGTGACCAATGATTTTTACTCCACTCAGATTAACTTTACTCAGATTGCGAATCTGTCGGGTCACGGTTTGTTGATTGAAAGTAGCTTTGCCACTTCCTGATGCAGCAGAGTAATCACTACTCACCACGTCAAGATATGATGTTAGTATACGTGCAACTTCGGCACGTGCCCGATTATCGGCAGTCGATAACTGCAACGAATCATCTCCCATTTCCGGTGCCTGACCAACACCGTGGAACAATCGGCCGCCATTGTCATTAAGGTATTGAGTACCTTCGTTAACCCATTCAGGAGCACCACTAATACCAAGATCACTTTCAACTATGGTTTTGCTGCTACAAGAAGTCAGTAGCAGGATGCTAAAAATTGTAATTACTAATGTCGTGAAACGCATACCGGTTCTCCCGTAATTTGGGTTTTGTACTCACCAGTACAGTGAGTAATATTTGTTCATTATTATGTTCAATTTTTTAATTAAAATTGTGCTTTATTATAGTCTATGTTTAGCTTATCGCCTACTGGACAAAATTTCTATACAGTTAGT
>JBGMQW010000240.1:0-4675 GCA_048060815.1 Thiohalomonadales bacterium
AATACCTGTATCAATATTCAGTCCAGAAATTAAAACACTAAGCGAAAGTATATGTATCAAGAGAATAAAATAATAAAGAAATTTTGATGGTTTTAAATCAAGATTCAACGGCTTCTTGTATTTGCTTAATGACATATGCAACATCCTTGTCAGCAGGTATGGTATTCCCCATCAAATAATCCAATAACAATGGATCTGGATTATCCAGAACAGTTTCAAATACCTGCTGATAATAACTGTCTAATTCATTATACTTCCTATCCATAAATCCAATCAATAAAGTATCCAGTTCGAGCATTCCTCGTCGACACTGCCAATATAATCGCGATTTTGATGATATTGTTTTATTCTCCATGATAAAAAATAAGCTAAATCAGATTTTTTAACATCATTTTTTTAATATTATTAATTGCAGCAGTAGGATTTAACCCTTTTGGACAAACATTGACACAATTCATAATGGTATGACATCGAAATAAACGATAAGGCCCTTGCAGATCTTTAATTCGCTCATAAGTTGCCTGATCTCTACTATCGGCTAAAAAACGATATGATTGCAGTAATGCGGCAGGCCCTCTGAATTTATCGGGATTCCACCAAAATGAAGGGCATGCTGTAGAGCAACAGCCACACAATATACATTCATACAAACCATCCAGTTTATCTCGTTGTTCAGGAGTTTGATGATATTCAACTTCGGGCTCAGGATCATGCACCACAAGATACGGTTTAACCGCACGATAATGGTGAAAAAACTGACTCATATCAACCACAAGATCACGAATAACCGGCATACCCGGAACCGGACGAACAACGATTGGTTCTTTTAATTCGTTTAACGGTGTAATGCAAGCCAGGCCATTTTTGCCATTAATATTAATGGCATCTGAACCACAAACACCTTCTCCGCAGGAATGCCGAAAACTTAAACTTGCATCCTGTTCTTTTATTAATAACAAAGCATCACGTAGCATCAAACTGTTATCAATGTTTTCTAAAACAAAATCTTGCATAAACGGCTTTTTGTCGTTATCAGGATTATATCGATATATTGAGAATCGCATTTTAGACTCTTTATATTAGTTATTTAAATAAATTATAAATTTTTAATACCCAAAATTAGTAAACCCGCTTCATCGGTGGAAATGTTTCCACTGTCATCGGTTTCATTCGTACCGGTTTATATTCAAGTCTTCGATCTTGTTTATAATATAAAGTATGACGCATCCAGTTTTTATCATCACGTTCAGGGTAATCAATTCTGGAATGTGCTCCTCGGCTTTCTGTTCTTGCTAAAGCACCTGTTACTGTTGCAATAGCAAGATCAACCAGATTTTCAAGTTCCAAAGCTTCTATTCTTGCGGTATTAAAAATTTTACTATGATCCTGTAAACGCACATCGACTAAGCGTTTTTCGATATCCAGAACTTTATCCAGTCCGTTCTGCAATACTTCATGAGTCCGAAACACACTACAATTTTCTTCCATCACAGTTTGTAATTCCTGACGTAATACCGGGACAGATTCACTATCGCCTTTTTTATCCCAGCGCGCTAAATGATCCATAGCGCTCGTGACACTATCTTCATTAATCGGGCTGTGATACCGATTTTCTTTTAAATAATTAATGATATGTTTCCCTGCTGCACGGCCAAACACAACAATATCCAGTAAAGAATTGCCGCCCAGACGATTTGCGCCATGCACAGAAACACAGGCACATTCGCCAACAGCATAGAGACCGGGTATCACATCTTCACCTGTCGCTACCGGCACAATCACCTGACCAAAACGATTAGTGGGAATACCACCCATAGTGTAATGAGCGGTTGGAAATACCGGGATTGGTGATTCGGCAGGATCAAAACGTAAAAAAGTTTGCACCATATCCCTGATTCCGGGTAGTCGTTTGGAAATGACATCTTCACCAAGATGATCGACTTTTAACAAAACATGATCACCTTTCGGACCGCAACCACGTCCTTCACGAACTTCTGTTGCGATCGCGCGACTAACAACATCTCTACTCGCTAAATCTTTGGCATGGGGTGCATAACGTTCCATAAAACGTTCATTATGTTTATTTAAAAGATAACCACCCTCACCCCGCACACCTTCGGTGATCAACATGCCTTTACCGGCAATCCCGGTAGGATGAAACTGAAAAAATTCCATATCCTGTAATGGTAGACCCGCGCGTAATGTCATGCCCAAACCGTCACCGGTGTTGATGTGGGCATTGGTATTGGTTCTAAATAATTGCCCAACACCACCGGTAGCAATTAATGTCGTTTTTGCTTCAATAATTAATGGTTCACCTGTTTCAATTTCCAATACCAGCGCACCCGCGATATCGCCTTCACTGTTTTTAATCAGATCGATGGCAAAATATTCATCAAAAAAATGTGTCTTTGCACGAATATTTTGTTGGTACAAAGTGTGTAATATAGCATGCCCGGTTCTATCTGCCGCAGCGCAGGTTCTGGCAGCTTGATCACCACCAAAATTTTGACTTTGACCACCAAATGGTCGTTGATAAATTTTACCGTTGTCTAACCGCGTAAAAGGTACACCGGAATGTTCCAGCTCAATAACAAGTTTTGATGCTGAACGACACATATATTCAATTGCATCCTGATCACCTAAATAATCACTGCCTTTTACTGTGTCATACATATGCCAATGCCAACTATCGGGCAATACATTGGCAAGCGCAGCATTCATGCCACCCTGAGCGGCCACCGTATGGGAACGGGTTGGAAATACTTTTGATACCACAGCAACATTAGCATCTGCCTCAGCGAGTTGTAAGGCTGCCCTTAAACCGCCGCCACCAGCACCTATGACCAGAGAATCAAATCGACGTTTTTTTATTGTCATCGTGTATAAACCGAAGCTAAAATGACCACTACCCAAACCCCCAAACCAAATAAGAATAATAAAATAAATGATAACAATGTTAGTCGAATTACAAATGGGTGGACGTAATCAACAATAATATCTCGTATCCCTACCCAGGCATGAATAAATACTGCGATAAAAAATAAAGCGACTGTTACAACAGTAAAAGGTGATTTAAATGTCTCAAGCCATAATTCATAAGTCAGTACAGGTGAATTCAGGTACCAAATTACACTAATAATAAAAAACAAAAATAAATAAATGGCCGAGAGTCGTTGAAAAATCCAGGCACGAAAACCATGTGCGTGCTGACTCAAAATAATAATCCTTTCGCAAATAGTAAGGTTACGATCACTGCTGTTAGATTTACTACCCAGGAACTTTTAGTGGCCGCTGATAATGACAAGCCGAGATCAATATCAATCAGTAAAAAACGAATTCCAGCGAGTATGTGATGCGATATTGCCCATACTACAGCAATTAAAACAAGTTGAAAAAAAAGCGAATCGAAACTGTTCATCAGACTTTCGAACCGGGCTTTACTTTGAGTGGATAAATAAAAGCCATATATAATAACCGGTAGAATTAATACTAGTAATAAACCGGATAACCGATGCAAAACCGACACAATTGCAGTCACCGGCATGCTGATTTGGAGTAAATTGAGAAATTTTGGTTTTTGTTGTTTTACTAGCATTATCAATTAGTTTAGTCCACATCTTGTATTCTTCCAATGTTATACTAGCAATTTGTGTGAGTAAAGAATTCAACATTAAATAACTAAGGATAATTCAAAGGGTAAATCTATGGAAGCAGGCTGGAAATCATACCTTGAATCAAAAGGTGCTGTTATAGAAGAAAATACTGTTGTCCATTATGGTAACTCTGAGCAAGAACTCGCTAATGCCGGTAATGAAGATAACACCATCATATCGGATCTTTCATTTTACAAACTGATCAAAATATCCGGTTCCGAAGCACAATCATTTTTACAGTCACAATTTAGCAACGATGTTAATCAGGTCACTGAATCACAAGCTCAGTTAAACAGTTATTGTAGTCCGAAGGGAAGAGTTTTGGCACTATTTAATTTATTTAAAATTAAAAATGATTATTACCTGCAATTACCAAGAATATTATTCGATTCAATTTTAAAACGATTAACCCTGTTTAAAATGCGCGCAGATGTAAGCTTAATTGATATTTCTGACAGTTTGATGTGTATTGGGATCGCTGGAAAAAATGCTGAATCAATATTAAAAAGTAAATTTAATAACATACCGGCCTCAAATTACGCGAGTGAAACACAAGAAACACTTACTGTTATTCGGCTTACTAATGAATCAAATACCAAAACACAAACCCGCTTCTTACTTTTTGGTGATAGCGATACACTCGAAAATTTTTGGACAAATAATAATGACAAGCTGATATCGGTCGGTAGCGATTGCTGGTGTTCACTCGATATTCAAGCTGGAATTCCTGCTATAGCAACTGAAACAGTCGATACTTTTATCCCTCAAATGCTCAACTTACAATTAATAAATGCTGTCAGCTTTAAAAAAGGCTGTTACCCGGGACAAGAAATTGTTGCTCGGACACAATATCTGGGCAAACTAAAAAAACGCATGTACTTGATTAAAAGCGAGCACAATCAAATACTCACTCCAGGTACCGATTTAACCACCGAAAATGCAGCAGACGATCAAAGCAAAGGTAAAATTGTTAATTGTTTACTAAGTCCGGATGGTGGTATTGCAGCACTTGCTGTTCT
>JBGMQW010000241.1:0-4642 GCA_048060815.1 Thiohalomonadales bacterium
ATTGGATAGTCTTGTCGTTCAGATTAATTTTAAGTTCGTTATGATCACGTATTATAAATTCCAGCAACCACCACCAGAGGATAGCAGTACCATCTGGTATACCAGTATTAACATATACGGTAAAGGGAATGTTATATTTTTTAAATAATGGGAATGCATATTGATAATTATCCAAATAACCATCATCAAGTGTAAAACACATAAATTTCTTTTTGAAATCTTGTTCAGCAAGACGTCGTTGAGCTTCATCCAGACTTACAGCTTCATAACCGGCAGCAAGCGTATTTTGGATAGTCGAATCAAGAAATTCAGGCGTGACTTCCAAAATAGTGTTTGGATTAAATTTTGAACAGACTTTTTTTGGTCTGACATGGTGCAATGTGAAAATTACACCAACACCACTCCAGCTAGGAGAAAATAAATGTTGAACTCCTGAATAATACAGAGTATTTAGAGCCAGACTAATAAGTCTAGATTTTAACAATACCATAATGTTGAAATCCAGGGAGTTGTTTAAACATTATTAAAGATACTTATTAGTTTAGTCCTGAAAAATAAATTCCAAAAGCATTATTTTGATTTCAATAAAATAAAAATGGATTGCACTGATCTAGGTCAAGATATTCTTTTTGTAAATGTTCTATATTAAAAATAGTAGATTATAGCTTAGAACGAATTTAGTTTAATAGACAACAAGTTCATTGGCCAGTATGAAGGTTATACATGGAAAAGAACACAATTCTTGTAACTGGTGGTGCCGGTTATATTGGTAGCCATACAGTTAGACAACTTGGTGAAGCCGGAAAAAAGCTTGTGATTCTCGATAACCTATCCACCGGGTTTGAATCATCAGTTTTGTATGGTGACTTTATTTTTGGTGATATGGGTGATAGTGATTTAGTTGAAAAAATTTTAAAAGATTATAACATTGATACTGTATTTCACTTCGCTGCACATACAATCGTTCCCGAATCGGTTACTAATCCGTTAAAATATTATAAAAATAATACTTGTAGTAGCCGAAATTTACTTGAACAATGCAACAAACATAAAGTAAAAAATTTTATATTTTCTTCATCTGCTGCTGTATATGGAACACCTGAATCAGGTTATGCCAGAGAAGATACACCTACAAAACCCATTAACCCATACGGCTATTCAAAATTAATGACTGAAGTGATGCTAAATGATTTAAGTCTAGCTTCGGATTTAAATTATGTTGCGTTACGATATTTTAATGTTGCAGGTTGTGATCCCCAAACAAGGATAGGACAAAGCACAGCAAATGCAACTTTATTAATAAAAGTAGCCTGTGAAGTAGCTGTTGGTAAACGATCAGAAATTTTTATTTTTGGTACAGACTATCCTACAGCGGATGGTACCGGTGTGCGCGATTATATCCATGTAGAGGATCTGGCTAATGCACATTTATGTGCATTAAATTACTTAGAGACTGAAAAGAAATCAATTATTTTAAATGTTGGTTACGGTCATGGGAGTAGCGTTCGAGAAGTGTTAGACTCAATTGAACGTATTGATGGTAAACCATTAAATATTATTGAAAAAGCACGCCGATCGGGAGACCCACCGAGTTTAATTTCAGTAGCAAATAAAATTAAAGCGACACTAAAATGGAAACCGCATTACGATAACCTGGATTTAATAGTAAAAACTTCTCTCGATTGGGAATATAAATTAAAACAAACCCCGCAAAACAATATTCATCCTGATTATTCCCGGATGTTCAATTACAAATAATAATTAAATCACTATTTAATATAATTTAATTACCTAATTATCAAAATAAGATATAATATCATTTTGATGAATAAGAGGTAGTTTATGGAAACTGGAAAAGAGAATCTTGCTCCATGGGAAAAAACCTTTGATAGTATATTAAGCCCTCTGGAAGAATTTATTCACCGCCAGACTACCAGTGGCATTATGTTAATGTTGTGCGCAATTGCCGCACTTTATTTAGCAAATAGTCAGTGGAGTGAAGCGTATAAAAGTATATTAGAAATGCCCTTTACTATTGGATTTCCTGGATTTCAGTTATCAAAAAGCTTACATCACTGGATCAATGACGGTTTGATGGCTATTTTCTTCTTTGTCGTAGGCCTGGAACTCAAACGTGAGATAGTCGTTGGTGAGCTAGCTGATCCAAAAAAAGCAATGTTTCCTATCATTGCGGCTATAGGTGGTATGATTGTACCGGTTATTGTTTATATAAGTATAAATCCAGATGGTGTTGGATTTAAAGGCTGGGGTATTCCAATGGCCACAGATATCGCTTTTGCATTAGGCGCTTTGGGATTACTCGGTAAGCGTGTACCAACAAACTTACTAACATTTTTGGTGGCCTTGGCTATCGTCGACGATCTTGGTGCGGTGACAGTTATTGCATTATTTTATACTGAGACGATAAATTTGAATGCACTCGCTGTTGTTGGTTTGATGATGTTTTTGTTAATCGCTTTAAATCGTGGAGGTATACGTCGTACCTTACCTTATATGTTGCTTGGTGTGGTACTTTGGATAGCAATGTTGTTAAGTGGCATTCATGCAACGATTGCAGGAATTTTTCTGGCTTTCACTATTCCATTAATGCCCAAGTATGATCCAAAACATTTTATAGCCCAATTTAATAATATGGTCGAAGAAACTACAGAATCTTATGAGCGTGAGCCTAATATCGTTAAAAATGCCGATTTACGTGCTCGAATTCAGGCATTTAGTGATAGTGTGCAGTTAGTACAGGCTCCTGCGCAGGTATTAGAACAGAAGATGCATTTGCCATCGGCCTATATCGTTATTCCTGTTTTTGCTTTAGCCAATGCAGGTATCCCTATTAATTTGTCCACTATTGCGGATACTTTGGTACATCCAGTTACTCTGGGAATTGCAGCAGGCCTGGTGTTAGGGAAGCTATTTGGTATTGCGGGTTTTGCCTGGTTGGCAGTAAAATTTGGTGTGACTACATTACCAAAAGGTTTGAACTTTAAACATATTGTTGGTGTTGGTTTGATGGGCGGTATTGGATTTACGATGTCAATATTTGTTGCCGAACTCGGGTTTGCTCATAATGCGAATGAATTACTAATGGCAAAAACAGGGGTATTATTCGCATCTTTGTTGGCAGGTATTTCTGGTTTTATATGGTTGTATGTTACTGCTGAGAAGCAACATCACTAATTTTATTATTAACCTTAATTTATTAAGGTCGAACAAATTAGCTTATCACCATATTTGAAATTTCTAATGTAAAATACTTGAGTGACTTAGTATACTACCAGCACAAATAGAAGCTTGAAAAAGCATTAATATCAATGTGTTACATTAGAGGTAGGTAGTATGAGTGACGGTAATATTTCAGATTCAACAGTTTTACGTACATTAGCCATTCTTTCAGGTTCCTTGTTCGGTTTATTTTTAGTCATGATTTTTCTGGCTCGAACAATAGTTTATTAAGTATTGTACGTTGTGTATCTGTTGCACCGTTCTTGGTGCAGCAATTCAATTTTCTCACTAATATGGTTAAGCGATGAATGGGTTATTAGATAATTTTGAGCAATTGCCGTATCGTATGGCTTATGTCGTTAATTGAAGAACCTCCAGGTAGTTCCGAAACTAATTCAAAATATGCATTTTTGCATTTAGCATTTCGCCCGTTCTTTCTGGGAACAACAAGCTTTGCTGTTGTTGCTATGGCGCTTTGGATGTGGGTTTATTCTTTTGGTGGTTTATTGCCAGTCACTGCTATTTCACCTTTTGTTTGGCATGCCCATGAAATGATTTTTGGATATACTGTCGGGGTTATTTCAGGATTTTTGCTTACCGCAATCCAGAACTGGACAGGTGTGCCGACCATAAAAGGCAAAAGCTTATTAATTTTGTTTCTGTTGTGGGTAGGCGCAAGAATTTTATTCTTTATTCCTGTTAGCACATTCGAAGTTACTGCTATTATTGACCTGTTATTTTTCGTGTTGTTAATAGTTGCTGCAAGTAAACCTGTTTTTCAAGTTAAACAATATAAACAGTTCGGTATTATCCTGGTATTACTATTGTTATTAGTTAGTAATAGCATTTTTTATCTCGGTGTATTTCAAATTATCGAAAATGGAATTCATATTGGTTTATACAGTGGTTTGTATTTAATCTTATTGTTGATTTTTATTATGGCGCGCAGAGTGATTCCTTTTTTTATAGAAAAAGGTGTCGATAGACCAGTGCAAATTAAAAATTTCAAATGGATAGATATATCTGTTTTAATTATTTTTATCTTGTACGCTTTGTTTGATATCTTTTCATTACATCAAAGTAGTCTGATGCTGTTTTCAGGTCTGTTATTAATCCTGCATAGTATCCGAATGATTGGCTGGTATAGCAATGGACTTTGGAGCAAACCATTATTATGGAGTCTGTATGTTGCTTACGGATTTATTGTATTAGGGTTTGCATTGAAATTATTGATTCACTACTATGGTTTTTTGCCTTTTCTGGAAATACATTCGTTTGCTGTGGGTGGCATTGGTTTAATGACACTGGCAATGATGTCACGCGTGGCATTAGGTCATACCGGTAGAAATGTATTTGAACCACCTAAATTAATTTTCTGGATTGTTTTAGTTTTCACCATCGC
>JBGMQW010000242.1:0-4586 GCA_048060815.1 Thiohalomonadales bacterium
ATTATGAAAAACACATAAAGTATTAGTGGTTATTTTTGGAATAAGGATCCTTAAAAATAAATTAAAGAATAAGTGTTACTGGCAGATATAACTTGTAATGAAACCAACTCAAGTTATTTAACCATGAATATACAAACAGATATTGTTTCTAAAAACACCGTTATCACACTGAGTTATGTAATGTATGACGATGATAGTGGAAAAATCCTGGAATTTCGTGATGACATGAGGTTTCTTCATGATGGTTCAGCTGAATTATTACCAAAACTTCATGAAGCTGTAGATGGTTACTCTGTCGGTATGAGTTGTGGTGTATTACTGACTGAAGATGATGCCTTTGGTGCTTATGATCCGCAATTATTAGTTAAAGATCAGAAAAATAATTTCCCATCAAGTGACATAAAAGTCGGTACAACAATTGAAGGTCACACAGAATCTGGTGAGGTTCTAATTTTTCGTATAGTTGACATTGATGGTGAAGTTGTGACGGCCGATGCAAATCATCCTCTTGCGGGTATTAACCTTAGATTTGAATTGAAAGTAAAAGACATTCGCCAAGCAAGCACAATTGAAATTGAACGTGGCAAAGCCTTTAAGTTAACATCACAATGTGATGTATCGAAAGAACAGTTTCACTAAAGAATACAAGAGTAATTGTCTGACAGTCACTTTGTTTTAGAATCGACTCCTAAATACCTTCCTTTTATTACGCATTTGAGCTTGGTGACTGGTATATAAAACACCTCATTCCGCTATGATTAGTCACCACAATACAATACTTCATTAACTCAGCTCAGATTATTTTAACCGTTGTAATTTCAGTCATTTTTTGTGACCAGCTACCCCTTATTAATCAATTTTTATAAAGAGATGTGTTATTTGAGCGATATAGTAAGTAACGGAAAATACTATACTTCATTCAAACGAACGAGATTTAATACGTGAATAAAGCTCCAACTAAAATTGCTGAGTCCTTAACAGAACATGATTTAGAGTCACTTGAATTATTTAAGTCTGAAAAACCAGATGCATTAACCTGGATATTGCCATATTGTAAAATACAAACAGTCAATCCTGATACTGTTATTTTGGAACCTAAAACTAAAAACAACACGATATTTTTTATTCTAACCGGACAAGCTGAAGTACAACTAGAGTGGCAAGGACAAAAAGCAATTAGTTATTTAAAGCCTGGGCAATGCATTGGTGAAATGTCGATTATCGAAGGCGCATCACCCTCCGCTAAGGTAGTTGCAACACAGGTAACAAGCTTACTAACATTGCCCGGTGATCTTTTATGGAAAATTATTGATCGTTCACATGCAGTTTCTAAAAATCTTATTCACATGCTTTCATCGCGAATTCGTCATGATAATAATGTCATTTTAGAAAGTCTCGAATTACAAAGGATACATGAACAAAAGTCAAAAAATGATGTTTTAACTAATTTATATAATCGCCGTTGGCTAGATGAAATGCTACCGAGAATTTTTGAGCGTTATCAAACTCAAAAGACGATGTTTAGTATTATCATGCTCGATATAGATCATTTCAAACACTATAACGATAATTATGGCCACTTATCAGGTGATGAGGCATTAAGAAATATCGCAACTACTATTACTGAAAATATTCGTCCTAATGACATGGCTGCACGCTATGGTGGCGAAGAATTTCTGGTTTTATTGCCTGATACAAATAAAGAAGAAGCTGGTTTTATTGCAGAACGATTAAGAAATGCAGTTAAAACAAAAAAAATAATATCTGAAAATAAAAAGGAACTTCCTTCAATTACAGCATCGTTTGGAATTGCAACAATTCAGAATAATATTAGTCTAATTGATTTGATCTGTAATGCCGATACAGCTTTATACAAAGCCAAAGAGAATGGTCGAGATTGTATTTTTAGTGAGGAATAAATACTGATTAAAATTTAACGACTAACAATCAAACTAGGATTGATACGACTTCTCTGCATCAACATCTACAGCAAAAATAACACCATTTCTAAATTCATTCCGATTCGATTTAAATTTTGGATTAGGCACAAAAAATTCATCTGATATCAACATACTGGTGATTAAACCAACTTCAAATTTACGGGCACCTGGTTTTTTGAATAAATTAGACTCATCTTGTATTCGAAAACCACCAACTAAAATTCTGCCATCAAGCGCCTTAAAAACTATATAAGGTTCAAATGTTCTGTAATGCATATCCAGGTCATAACGAAGACGAACGACTTTACGCTCACGTATAGCAACACCTAATTGAGACTCAATTTCGTAATTACGTTCAGCAGGGATAATATTTTGTAATGCCACGTGTGACTCCAGACACATTTGAAATTTTGATGTAGAAAATTAGTTTATTCAACACTTAAAATCTAACATTCAATTACAAGTATGGCTCATTTCTAAGGAAATAAACTGTAAATTATGGTAACTAGTTCATATTCTCCACTGAAAGTACTGAAAAAACAACCTTGATTGGATAAAAAGTGTGTTAAATACGATAAACGGCTTAAAATACTCTTTTTATGGGAATAAATCCTTATTATTCAAAGGATTATAGTCATATCGAATCGGTTAAAACGATTTATTTAAGTTACACAGAAAAATAACTAGTTTACTTGTTTTTCAATAAAACCAACTATTAATTCAGGAGCTAATACCCCGGTACGTTGAGCCATTATTTTACCTGAAGGTGAAAAAACCATGAATGTTGGTGTACCAATCCATGTTTCATTAGTGTATTGATTATATAAACCAGCTATAGTTTCAATCTCGCCGATCAAGTTTGGGAAGTTAACATTATGTATATTAATAAATTCTAAAGCAGCAGCTTTTTTGACTTTGCCATCGACCGACACTCCTAGCACTCGAATATTCTTATCCTTGTAATCTCTATGTAGTTTTACAAACTGATTAACTTCGACATTACAAACATGACAATCCGATGCCCAAAACATCACCACAGTCCATTGTCTGGCTTTTATATAATCTTCAAATTGAACTGGTTTATCTGAAAAATCTAATAACGTATTTTTAAAATTTTCTGATGTAGCAACAGTTGCAGCAAAAACGATATTGCTTAAGAACACCATTCCACCGATATAACTTAATTTACTTAAAAATTTAATAGTAGTAATATTCAATTCACTTCTCCGCACAAATAAAAATTATCTTTTTAATAGAGTGCTTAGAAACGATAAAGTTCAATGATAGTTTAATATTAAGTTGCAGGCTCATGCTCTCTCTCAGAACCAAGTAAAATTGCAATCCATCGTAACTCATCATTATTTTCAAGAGCAATCTTTAATGTCATGGTTAATGGCACAGATAATAACATTCCAACAAGACCTAAAACCCATCCCCAAAATACTAATGATAAAAAAACCACTAAAGTTGATAATCCTAAACCACGCCCCATAAATTTTGGCTCAACAATATTTCCAATAACGATATTAACAACAACATATCCAAGCGCAACTGATAAAGCTATACCAGAGCCTAATTGAATTAATGCCATCAACACAGCGGGAATTGCTGCCAAAATAGAACCAAGATTAGGAATAAAATTAAACAAAAATGCTAACAATCCCCACAATAATGGATACTTTACACCTAATAGCCATAAATAAATTGCAATAATTATACCGGTTACTAAACTAATAATAGCTTTTAATGCCATGTATTTTTTCAATGACTCGAGAAATTTATTCGCTTTAAATTGTGCGTTCGTTTTTGAACCAAACGCAGTATGTATTTTTGAATTAAAACTCGATGACTCCAGTAAAATAAAAATTACAGTTAATAATATCAAGAATCCATTTTTTAATACATTTCCAAATTCTGATATTATTTTAGCTACATATCTCATGGCGATAGCAGGATCAAAAATTTCTGACACCTCAGTTTCGGATAACTCGATACCTAACTTATTAAACCATGTATAACTGCCTTGAAAAATAGTATCGATACGGGATTGAAACAGTGGCAACGATTTTGAAAAATCATTAATAGAACTACCAATTAGACCGGTTAGTAAAAACCCTGCAATAATAATAGTAGTTATAACAATAAATAATGAAATTACGGTTGGTATTTTTTTAGATTTTAACCAAAAAAAAGCCGGCGCACATATAACAGCTATAAATGCTGAAAGTAAAAATGGAATAATTATTGCTGAAGCCGCTTTAACTCCAGCAATGACAATTACAAATGCTGCAACAAGAAAAAGAAACCGAGCACCTGAAGAAGTTGATTGCATTCTTTTACCATCCATTCAATATATTCATTTACTTTACATCCGATTGTGTTTTGATTCAATTTAATTAAATTTCGACATTAGCCACAAAATAATCAAACTTGTACAACCCGTATCATAATGTAAGAATGCTAATTATGATATTTTATTAATTTCGATCTTTACTCTTTAATATTTTTACTGGCAGTTAAATGATACGAATTTATCAAGCTCAAGATATTCAACAAGCAAATTTAATAGTTCACTTTCTGGAACAACATGACTTAAAAGTTATAATTCTAAATCAATACACACAGGGTGCTCTTGGTGAATTACCA
>JBGMQW010000243.1:0-4573 GCA_048060815.1 Thiohalomonadales bacterium
AGTACCCCACATCGATCCGAATCAAGGTCATACTCAAGTTAATCCGACTACCTATAGCAGTATGTTTATCCCATTACGGTTCAATCTTAACCATAATAAAACTTTGGATGATACTAATACTCTAATTACAAATTATAAATTTAATGGTTCATTTTATACGAATCGGAATTACAGTAATGCAGATCAACAACTGCATCGATTTAATATTGGTAATGAAAAAATATTTATCCGCGACAAAAAACAGCGAAATGAACTTTATGCAGGAATAAGTCTTGGATATAAAAAACGTCTTTATGTCGACCGTGACACCGGCGATAACCAGCAATCCGGTCCAGACGATATTTCAGACCGATATACTTATAATTTTTATGGTGCTGAATTAAAATACCAGAATAAAAAGAATAACTTTAAATATCGATTACAAGCTGATCTTGAATCAAGGGATTATGTAAAAGCGGGAACTGTCTCTGAATATGATAACAATAAAATTGGTTTAGCCGGTGATATTAGTTGGCGTGTAATTAAACCAACGAAACTTTATGCGGGATTGGAATTTTATAATATAGATTATAATACACGTCCCTCGCGTAATGAAAATGGTGATTTATTCAAAAGCAATCCGGCACGTAAATATAGTTACTCAATTTTTTCAGTCGGAGTGCGTCATCGCTTTAACCATAGTTGGTTAGTATACCTGGATCTTCTTAACAAACAACGAGATGATAAATTTAAAGGTTATGATAATTATACAAAAATTCTTTATAAGTTGCGTATTCACTACCGTGCAATGACTCGACTTAAGTTTAAGTTATCCATTGTTTCATGGAATAGAGACTACGATAACGCTTTTGCATTTGATCACATGGAATACGGCGTTAAAAAAACCTATGATGCAACTATTATTAAATTAGCCGGTATTTATCAACTCAAGAAAGACATGACTATAAATATATCGTATTTACAAAATAATCAAGATAGCACCGATTTACGTTACGTCTATGATCGCGCAATTGCCTTGGCCACTTTTGAATGGCGATTCTAAATATTCACTTGTTTTTCTGTGATTTTTAGAGGTGATGTATGAATTTTAGTTTAACACCCTAATTAGAAAACTTTGTGTGTGAACGTGCAGAATCCGGTGACTACAACAATGCCAGTGAAGTGGTGCGTGAAGCCATTCGATTGTTTAAACGCATCGAAGAAGAGCATACTTTTATTTAGTTGTTTTAATTAAAAATTGCTCTTGCGGAATTTAGGTTAATACATAGAAATGAATCCGGTTAAAGCTGGCGGATTCCTTACTCGTACTGATTCTACAGAGTCGTTTTAATAATAACCGCAAAGTGATCAAAATAGGTAGAACCTGTACTTTGGCCTTTCAAAATCATGAAAGGCAAACTCTGGCTAACAAATCCACTATTAATTCCACTACCAATTAAATTAGTAATCAAGACCGGATCAATTTTTTGAATTCCGACTTTATAATATAATTTCCATTCACTATTCACTGGATTAAACGTAATCTTAAACGCACCTATTTTAGGTAATATACTGAGACCAAATGTTGTATCAAAAATATTTTCCAATACACTACCATAAGGTGATAATGCATGAGCAATTCGGGAAAGCATCATTCTATCGCCAACATAACCTCCGCCACTTAAAGAGTAACCAAATGTTGCTGGATCATCCATACCCACCTTACTGGATAATGTAAAATCAAATAAATTATTAAACTCTCCATCCTCATTTGAAATTATAAAAGCCCAGGTAATTAAGCCAATATTTGCAGATAACTGAGTATTGTAATTATTAAGTTTTGCTGCATCCAATATAATACCTGCGTTATTTAAATAACCTTTACCCGGATTTATTCGTAATTGTTCATTTTCAATTAGAAGTTTACCTGTACCATTTTCTTCAATTATAAAATCGCTTAAAGTATTTTCAGAAAAATCATTAAAATAAACAATTGTTCCGTTATAGGAATAAATTTTTACCGTATCGTTAAGACTTGATTCAGTACCATCATTAACAGTCAGATCGATAACATACTCACCTTCCTTATCTGCGTTAAACGATGCGCTCGAATCAGTTGGATTATTTTGTACCAATGTTGTTGTACTGCCTTGAGGTGTTGATCGTAAAACCCAATTATAAATTAAATTCTGCTTATCAATCGCTTTACTGGCACTCCCATCGAGTAATACCTGGCTATTCAAACTCACTGCCCGGTTTTTACCCAGTATGGCAATTGGTTTACTGTTTAGGCGTGTAATCACTGCAGTAGCAGGTTTACTATTACTCGTTCCATCATTTACAACTAATTCAATAATATATTCTCCAATAACATCAGTATCAAAGCTTACAATTTCATTATTCTGTTTTACACTAACAAATTTTGCATTACTTAAAGTCGGCTTTGATTTAAAAGTCCATATATAACTTAAAACATCGTTATCAGGATCTGAGCTTTTGGTGCCAATTAACGTAATAGTTGTATTTGATTTGACAGTTTGATTATCACTAATCACTGCGATTGGTAATTTATTCGTAGATGTTGTTGGTGAATTTTTTGTGGTTTCAGTAGATGAATCAGAATGTTTACATGCTGTTACTAAAAACAAAAATACTGGAATTAATATTGAGTATTTAACAATAGTATTAACCATAAAATAATTCCTTTTTATATTTTGGTTTAGTGTAGGTGATTCGGTATTTCAATGCTACATAATTAATAGCCCCGGACTGTGATCTTGAATTGGCTTACATTGACATTGGTGCTTAATGAATCTTTAAATTCGTCCAAAATCTTATCCTGATCCTGGAATTTTTACAGGCATATGATATTAACTTAAATAAATTAGCACAAAATATCAAAAGCGAACGGCTCTAATCTTATACCATTGCAACATTATTAAATGAAAAAGGTGTTATAACAATGGACAACAAAATAAGAGAAATATGGGACAACTATGCTTTATCCTGGAAATGTGAAACCGCGGTTGAAAAACAAGCTTTGTTTGAAAAATGTCTCGATGTTAACTGTGAATATAATTCACCCGTTATTCAGACCAAAGGATGGGATGAACTTATTAACCATATGCTGGATTTTCATAAAAATATTCCAGGTGGGTATTTTACTACCAACTATTTCCTTGACTATAATAGCAAAAGCATCGCGAAATGGGATATGCTCAATAATGAAAATACTGTTATAGGCAATGGTGTAAGTTACTGTGAATATAATGACAATGGGAAATTGAAAACAATGACGGGCTTTTTTGATGTGGCTTAAAATGATTAGTATCGTGGGTTAGTAAACTGGACTATTTAATACAAGTTCAAAAAGGCATAAATTATATCGAAGCCAATCTGGATATGGACATATCAACTGCCCAGGTGGCCCGCTATGCCGGGATAAGTCAATGGCACTTCCAACGAATATTCAGTGCATTAACCAACGAAACATTAAAAACCTACATTCGTTCCAGGCGCCTGGCAATTTCATTGGATAAATTACTCAATACCAATATTCGAATAATTGATATTGCCTTGGCTGCCGGTTATGAAACGCAGGAAAGTTTTACGCGGGCATTTAAAAAATCTTTTGATTTAACACCAAATGAATACCGGAAATTAGGTGATAAAAGTTTATTCTTGAAAAAAATACAATTTGATTCAGAATATTTACAGCATATTAAAACTGACATTTCACTCGATCCTGAGATTTATACTCAAAAAAGTATGTTGCTGGTCGGACTAAAAACCTGTTTTTATAGTGTCGATTCGGAAAAAAATAATATTGCAGAACAATTACCACCATTATGGGATGCTTTTTTAAAACGCATTGATGAAATAAAAAATAGAATCGATGGCGCTGCTTATGGTGTTGTGCAACAAACAAAAGAAAAAACCGATCAGCTTGAATATTATGCCGCAGTTGAAGTAACGACACCCAAATATATTCCTGATGATATGGCCTGTATTGAAATTCCTTCTTCCAATTATGCAAAATTCACTCATCGGGGAGATGTTAAAAATATTAATAATACCGTGAACTATATTTACTCTAGTTGGTTACTTCAATCCAATAAGCGACATACCTATGCGGCTGATCTAGAAATTTATGATGCAGATTATATTCCTGAATCAAATCGTTCGATTATGTATTATGCAATACCTGTTGTTTAAAAATAAAGAATAAAGGGGCACACTTAATAAATTACAGATACTTCCATATGTGGCGAAAAAACTGTCTAGTAAGTTACATCATTTTACACATTAAAAGCTGGAGCCATAAGCTGCTGTTCAACTCGACTCAACCCTGTTTTTGTAGCAACCGTAACCCAATTGCTAACACTCGCCAGAACTTTACTTTTAATTTTTATAGCATTCTCTTCACTTAGCTGAAAAAAATCTATCACTTCCATGGCTAAATCATAATTTAAACTATTATCGTTTTCATTTATGTTTAAATGCAAACCGCCAGCCGGTGTCACAGGGTTTATATCGTAAGCCGGTGAAAGCAAATAGCCACCCTTATGATAGATAAAGCCATGGTTTCTTAAAT
>JBGMQW010000244.1:0-4557 GCA_048060815.1 Thiohalomonadales bacterium
GTTAAACTAAGGTCTTAGATACAATTTCAAAAACATCTTTAGATAAACCATCTTCAGAAATAATTCGATTTAAATTATCTTTCATTAACTGTTGTCTGGTTTCATTAAAGTTTCGCCACAAACTAAATCCCTGAATAAGCCGAGCGGCAATCTGAGGATTAATTTTATCCAGGGCCAATACCTGCTCTGTCAAGAATTCATAACCCGAGCCATCTTGCTGATGAAATTGAGCGACATTTCCCAGACAAAAACGTCCAATCAAGGCTCGAACTTTATTGGGATTTTTAATCGTGAACGCAGGATGTAACATTAAGGATTTAACTTTATTTAGTGTACCAGGTAACCGTGACATTGCCTGAATAGCAAACCATTTGTCTACAACTAACGCGTCATGCTGCCATAAATCATAAAATTTATTTAAACTATCTTCTTTAAAATCATTATCATGATTTACCAATAAATTTAAGGCTGCCAACACATCAGTCATATTATTACTCTGTTCAAATTGCTCGGCACATAATTTATGATAATCGGTATTATCTAATTCCATTAAATAGGACATACATGTATTTCGAATACTACGTTGTCCCATATCCTTAGCATTAAATTGATAGTCACCTGTTAAAACTGATTGGTGATACAAATCTAATAAATCTGATTCAAGATTTTTCGCTAATTGTTGCCGTAGATAAATTCGTACAAACTTAATAGCATCGGTATCAGCTATATCACATTGATCGGCAATATAAGATTCAGAAGGTAAAGCAAGTGCTTGAGCTTTTAAAGCATTGTCCAATCTGTTGTTACATAATGTTTTTTGAAAAGCACTAATATAATCTTGATCAATACTTAGTTCATTTCCAGCTTGATATTCTTTTATATTTGATAAAATAATATCAAGTGCAAGTTCCTGACCAGCATTCCAGCGATTATAATCATCAGAATCGTTTGCAAATAAAAAAGAAAGTTCAGACCGGTTGCGTAAAGTTGTAATTTTAACTGGAGCTGAAAAACCACGTAATATAGATAATATCGGTTTATCTGATACATTATTAAAAGTAAAATCTTGTTCTGTGTTTTTTAATTCCAGAACACACTCATTTACATTGGTACAATTATCTTCGCCATTTAAATCCAGACTAATATTTTCACCATTAGAATTTAATAATGCAATCCTGACAGGAATGTGAAATTCTTTTTTAGTATCTTGCCCTGGTGTTTTTGCACAAATTTGTTTTAAAGTCAGTGTATATTTTTTTTTGTCAATATCATAAAACTCTTTAAATTCAATATTTGGTGTTCCGGCTTGATGATACCAGTTCATAAATTGTTTTAAGTCAATTTTACTTTTCAATCCCGCACTGGACTCCATAGCCGAAATAAAATCTTCAACGGTTACTGCTTGTCCATCAAAACGTTCAAAATAAATATCTGATCCTTTTCTAAAATCATTTTTACCGAGTAAAGTATGAATCATTCGAACAACTTCGGCACCTTTATTATAAACAGTGACCGTATAAAAATTACTGATTTCGATATACTCTTTTGGCCGTACCGGATGTGCCATTGGCCCGGCATCCTGACTAAATTGAGCATTGCGTAGTATATTAACATCATCAATGCGTTGCACTGCAGCAGAATTCATATCTGCACTAAATTGTTGATCCCGAAATACGGTAAAACCTTCTTTAAGACTTAATTGAAACCAGTCACGACACGTTACACGATTGCCCGACCAGTTATGAAAATACTCATGTCCAATAATACCCTGAATTCGATAATAGTCTGCATCTGTTGTTGTCTCAGGGCTTGCCAAAACGCAACTTGAATTAAATATATTTAAGCCCTTGTTCTCCATTGCCCCCATATTAAAATCATTAACTGCAACAATCATAAAATTATCAAGATCATATTCACGACCAAAGGTGTCTTCGTCCCATTTCATGGATTGTTTTAAACAAACTATCGCATGATCACACTTATGTTTGTTTTCATGTTCTACAAATAATTTTAAATCAACTTTTTTTCCTGTTCTGGTGGTAAATAAATCCTGTTTGCAATAAAGATCACCTGCGACGAGAGCAAATAGATAACAAGGTTTAGGAAAGGGATCTTCCCAGCTTACCCAATGCCGATTGTTGTCTTCATCACCACTATTTATACGATTACCATTAGAAAGTAAAACAGGATACAATTTTTTATCTGCATGGATAGTAACTGAAAATAATGCCATTACATCTGGTCGGTCAGGGAAATACGTTATGCGACGAAACCCCTGGGCTTCACACTGTGTACAAAATAGTTTACTGGATAAGTACAGTCCTTCCAGAGCCAGATTTTCTTTGGGATTTATTTCAGTGGTAATTTGAATAATAAATTCATCTGCAACATTATTAATGACTAAGATTTCATCATCAATAGAATAATCTTTTTCAGATAATGCCGATGAATTTATTGCAATAGAAACAAGTTTCAGGTTCTGTCCGTTCAATTCCAGATTTTTATTATCTGATTCTGAATCAGGATTAAGGCGAATTTTTAACTCCGAACGAACTATAGTTTTAGCTTCATACAAATCAAAATCCAGAATAACTGTATCAACCAGATATTCCGGTACTGTATAATTTTTTAAGAAAATTGTTTTAGGTTCAGAAACTGATTCGCTTGTTACATTATCCATAAATTCTCCAATGCCGTATTTTATTTTTTAATCCTGACACTACCGCGAGTTACGGTTTTCTTGCCATAACGCTGGTTTATCGTATCAGATAACTTATCAATTATATCCTGTTTTTTGTCTGATTGTATAAACAGATCGTGTTGCATGGCCTGAGGATTTTTGAAGCCGGTAACACCCATACCAATTAAACGGATACTGTCTTTATTTTCATTTCGTACAGTGGTAAATAGCTTATAACAGACTTGCCATAACTCATCTGTAGTATTGCTATCATGATCCAGGGTAAAAGAACGAGTGATAGTTTCAAAGTTTGCATTTCGTAGTTTAAGTTGAACTGTACGCCCTTCTATATTTTTCGCTCTTAATCGACATGATACTTGCTCGGTTAATCCTAATAAAACCGATTTAAGAATCTGTTCATCATCGATATCAGTCGCAAAAGTCGTTTCATGAGAAATAGATTTCGCCTGATGTTCAGATTGCACCCGGCGATTGTCAAGACCATTTGCTAGATGTTTTAAGTGAATACCTTGTTTACCAAACTGATCCAGCATAAACACATCAGCTTGTTGGCGTAATTGCTTAACTTTTGTAATACCAAAACGTTCTAAACGTGCAGCAGTAGCTTTACCGACTCCCCATAAACGCGTTACCGGCATTGGATCCAGAAACTCATGTATTTTATCTGCTTCAACCACTTTAAAACCATCCGGTTTATTTTCATCCGATGCTATTTTAGCTAAAAACTTATTTGGTGCTACACCTACCGAAGCAATGAGTTGTAATTCGTCCAGTATCGAATCTTTTATTTTTCGTGCAATTTCGATGGGTGAACCAAATAAACGACGACTGGCAATAACATCAAGAAAAGCTTCATCAAGCGATAACGGTTCTATTTGTGGTGTGTACCGTGCAAATATTTCGTGAATTTGATGTGACACTTCGATATAAAGTGCCATGTTAGCCGGAACTATAACCAAATTTGGGCAGGCACGTTTCGCCATAATCATCGGCATTGCACTATGGATTCCAAATCTTCTTGCTTCATAACTTGCTGCTGATACCACACTACGACTCGTCGCTGCACCACCAACAACAATCGGGCGATTTCGCAGCTCGGGATTTTCACGAATTTCAACCGAAGCATAAAAAGCATCCATATCAATGTGAATAATCAAAACAATTTACCTAATATTAATATTTTAATATGTCCTACTGGAATTTCAGTTTTAAACATGATTGAATTCCATATTCTAATCCTGCCCTAAAATAAATATAGAGCATTTACATATGTGTGGTCGTTTTACCTTAGGAAAACAAACCGATGAAATATTGGACTATTTCGAGTCCCACTTTGATTATAAGAGTACCCGTGAAACCCTCGATAAATTTGCATTCAAATTTAATATTCCTCCAGGTACGGATATTTTAAGCTTACATTACAATAATGAAAATTACATTGAATGTCATCCAATTCGATGGGGATTAATCCCTTCATGGTCAAAGGGTATTGATAATCGTTTCAGTATGAACAATGCCCGGGCAGAGACCATTACCAGTAAACCGGCATTTCGTACTCCATTTAAACAACAACGCTGTTTAATAATAACTGATGGTTTTTACGAATGGCACAGCCAGGCTGGTGTAAAACAACCGTATTATATTACGCGTAAAGACCAGAACATTTTCACATTTGCCGGTATCTGGGATCAGTGGATTTCACCGGACCAATCAAACTCTATCCAGTCCTGTAGTATCATCACTACTGAAGCAAAGTCATTTATGACTAAAATTCACACTCGAATGCCGGTGATCATTTCTCCTGAATTTCAAACTGACTGGCTTTCTACAAAGCAGTCAAGTACTCATTCTGAAAA
>JBGMQW010000245.1:0-4553 GCA_048060815.1 Thiohalomonadales bacterium
TACAGTACTTACGTTATAGTGTTTACCTAATCCATCGGACATGAAACCGGTGCAGTCTACTAAAGACGCGCTATTCACCATCCATGGTTGCTCGACTGCTTCGTCCCTGAAGCAGACGGTCTTTAGTAGGCTGCACCGATTCCATATCCTTACAATTGTACTCGCTAAATAGTTTACGGGACAGCAGTGATAAAATATATAATCTTTATTTAATCTGACAATTCAAATTCAGCACCACAATAAGGACACTTTGCTTTTCCGGTATCTTCTATTGGTAGAAAAACCCGTGGATGAGAATCCCATAATATCATATGATCCATGGGACAATGTAAAGGTAGATCTTTACTTGTTACCTGGTATTTATTTTCTGCATTTGCTGGTTTTAATTCTGAGTTGTTATTTGCCATGTTTCCTACCTATTACTTAATTAAAAATTTTTAATTTAATTATTAAATTTCTACAAATTAATTTATGTAATCTAACCAATCATAGTACTTGTCTAGTCGACCATGAACTAAATCAAAATAACGCGTTTGTATTTTTTTAGTTATTGGTCCACGACTGCCATTACCGATAGTGCGATTATCCAGCTCGCGAATCGGGGTCACTTCAGCAGCAGTACCGGTAAAAAAAGCTTCATCACAAACATATATTTCATCACGAGTAATGCGTTTCTCTTTAACCTGGTAACTTAAATCTTTGGCCAGGTGATTTATTGTTTCACGGGTAATGCCGGCTAAAGCTGAAGTTAATTCAGGTGTATAAATTATATCATTTTTTATAATAAATATATTTTCGCCACTACCTTCGGCAACAAAACCTTCGACATCCAATAGTAATGCTTCATCATAACCATCCTGCATTGCTTCCTGCAGTGCCAGAATTGAATTAATATAGTGCCCATTGGCTTTAGCTTTACACATGCTAATATTCACATGATGACGGGTTAACGATGAGGTCTTGATTCGAATACCTTTGGTCATACCATCTTCACCTAGATAACTACCCCAATCCCAGGCAGCAACAATGGCATGAACTTTTAAATTATCCGCACGAATACCCATGCCTTCAGCACCGTAAAAACACATTGGACGCAGGTAAGCTGACTTTAAGCCATTTTCACGAACTACAGCTGTTTGTGCATCTAATAAAGATTGTTTATCGAATCGAATATTCATACCCAGTATTTTTGCTGAATCAAACAAACGATTGGTATGTGCGTGTAATCGAAAAATCGCAGTACCTTTTTCAGCTTCATAGGCACGAACGCCTTCAAACACACCAAGGCCATAATGCAACGTATGTGTTAACACATGAACTTTTGCTTCACGCCAAGGAACCATTTCACCATCAAACCAGATTACACCGTCACGGTCGGCCATGGACATATATTTCTACTCCAAATTCAATATGAATCTTAATATAAAATGATTCAAGTCATAATATAAAATTCATTTCATTAATTTCATTCTGTTTTAAACCAATTCTGCCACAGTTGAGCGACACCTGCTGTTAAATCCGTATATTCTGTATCGGCAACTACCCCTGGTAATCCTTGTAACCGGCACTGGTGTAGTCGTTGCCGAATTGTAAGATAAGCATCGCTTAGCTGTTGTTGTTCAGATTCCGAGATTATTCCTACTTGCGCAAATTCTTTTAATAGCCGTATATTATCGGTATATGCCAATAATTCTGCTGGATATTTATTAGACCATGCAAGAACCCCGTATTGCACCATAAATTCGATGTCAGCGATACCTCCCGAACCCAGTTTTAAATCGAACAGGGGTGGTTTTACACGCGAATTTTGTTTCATTTTGTTACGCATTTCCAGGACTTGCTGTTTTAATATTGATTCATTCCTTGGCTGGCTTAATACCGCGCACCGAATAGATTCAAACTTGCTAATTATCTGAGGATCACCGCATACTATACGAGCCCGTACCAGTGCCTGATGCTCCCAGGTCCAGGCTTTATGAAGCTGATATTCTGAATAAGCTGTAATACTACTCACTAAAAATCCACTAGCACCATTAGGCCGCAGCCGCATATCTACCTCATAGGCCATACCAGCCGCCGTGGGTACAGTTAACAGATGAATAATACGCTGGCCCAGCCGTACAAAAAATTCAACCAGAGTCAGTGCTTGCTCGCCATTGGTTAATAACGAATCTTTTTCACCCCCGTGTAAAAACACCAGATCCAGATCCGATCCATAACCAAGTTCCAGTCCACCCAATTTGCCATAGGCTACAATTGCAAATCCCCGATCACATAATTTGCCACCAGATGAACAAGCAGGTTGACCATATTTTTCAATCATTTCCTGCCAGGCAATATCAAATGCCACTTCCAATAACACATCAGCTATCCAGGTTAATCTATCACTGACCTGCATTAAGCTCACAGCATTACTGATATCGGCTGCAGCCACTCGCAACTCATTACTCTGTTTGAAATAACGCAGGATATTCATGGATTCTTCCAAATCACTCACAACTTGCCCAGTAACTCGATGATGTAGATCCCGGGTAAGGATTTCCTTATCCGGTAGTGATAACAGGCTACGAGGATCAATCAACTCATCTAGCAATATTGGGTGTTTTGACAAATAACTCGTTATCCAGGGACTCGCTGAACACAATTGAACAAATTGTGATAACGCCATAGGATTCTCTATTAATAACGATAAATAGACACTTCGCTGTACTATCCGCTCAATAACAGAAATTAACCTTTTTAATGTTTCATCGCTGTTAATAACCTGGCCGGCGGCACCCATTAAAAGTGGCATTAACTGATCCAGGCGACGACGTGATAAAACACTCAATGAGCCAACGAGTCTACTTTCGAAAAATACTTTTAAATGTCGTCTCATTTCAACAACATTGTCATAACCGGCATTTTCTAAATGTTGTTCTGCTATTGAATCATCAAACTGATTTAACCACACGGTATGTAATTCAAATTGATCACTTTTTGCATGCTCGGTTTGTGGTGCAACAAATACTTGCTCAAATTGCTGATGTACATTACTTCGATGGTTTTGCAAAACTTTTTCAAATTCTAACCAATTCTCAAATCCCATACTAACAGCAATTCGAAGTTTGCCTAAATCAGCTTCTGGTAAATTATGTGTTTGTTGATCGGCAACAGCCTGCAATCTATTTTCGACTCGACGTAAAAATTCATAAGCTACAAGCAATTGATTCATCGCATACTCGGGTAAATAATTTTTTTGAGATAACAACGGTAATATTTTCATTATTGAACGTTCTTGTAACTCAATTTCACGTCCACCACGAATTAATTGAAAAACCTGTCCGATAAATTCAATTTCCCGAATACCACCAACACCCAATTTAATATTATTTTCCATGCCTTTACGTTTATTTTGTCTGGTTATTAATTGCTTCATTTCACGCAAAGATTCAAACACACCATAATCGATATAACGACGGTAAATAAAAGGGTTAAGCATTCGTTGTAATTCACTTGCAGAATCCGCATTCCCGGTGATAACTCGTGCTTTAATCCAGGCATACCGTTCCCACTCTCTACCATGAGCCTGATAGTAATGCTCTACAGCATTAAAATTAATTGCTAATGGACCACTATCTCCAAAAGGGCGTAATCGCATATCAACTCGAAACACAAAACCATCAGCTGTTTTTTGATTCAAAACCCGAATTAATTGTTGACCGAGTTGTTGAAAGAACTCGGTGTTTGTCATGTTACTAATACTGGTATTACCATCACTTTCAAATACAAAAATTAAATCAATATCAGATGAAAAATTTAATTCATAAGCACCGAGTTTACCCATACCGACGACTAATAAACTCTGTTGCTTATTATTAGCATCAAGTGGAGAACCTTCAGCTCGACACATCCATGAAAATAAATTTTCCAAAGCAAAATTTACACAACATTCTGCAATTAAAGAAAGTTCAAGCATTACTTGAGTTAAATCTGCCCAACCGGATAAATCACGCCATACAATTCGGGTCATCTCACGCTGACGAAATTTTCGCAACACGGTCATTAATTGTTGTTCGTTTTCAACTTTGTCCATCATTCGTATCAGACGTTGTTGAAAATCATTGATTCCATGATAAGTATCAAGCAAATCACCACTACTAATTAACTCATCGAGAAAACCATTCTGTTTCAAACAATTTTGAGATACGAATTCACTCAAAGCCCATACTTTTGGTAAACTTCTCTGAATATCTTCTGGAATATTTTTACAGGTCAGAATTTTTTTTGAAATAAGATCATCTAATAATTGCAAGACATAATCTTGCAATTGAGAAGGAAGTGCCTGGATGCCTTTTTTAAACATTGATATCAATCACTTTAAACCTAGATACCATAATCAAATCTTATGAAGGAAGATTAGACTGCAGAATCCAGGTTAATTTTTTATAATCATATAACATTAACGACAAGTGTAATCAGTACTATTCAGAATTTAACCTAAATAACCTGAACTCGTGATAAGCAAATATAATTTAAATAACAAAATTAAGTAGTTACGTATGAGTAATACT
>JBGMQW010000246.1:0-4487 GCA_048060815.1 Thiohalomonadales bacterium
ATTTCTGAATCTCCAGACGGAGTTTTTACAGCTTGGTCCAATGACAAATATATCCGTGGTAGATTAGTACAAAATAAAAATTCCACCAATGAACCCATGCCACCAGGCGATATGTTCAACGATTTTCAATCGGGTAAAATGTATATGATTATTGACAAGGAAAAACTGGTCATAGATATGGCACCACCAGCCTTTTTTGCAGGATTATCGGGCGGACCAGAATCTCGAAAAGTAAAAATACAGTATAAAAATAAAGGTTCAGGTAAAACAATTGCCGGTCTTACAACAACTAAATATGACATTATAGTAGAAGGGAAAAAATGCTTTGAGGTATTATTAACACAAGATAAAGCCTATGCTGCTGAAATTAAAAAATACAATTCACTAAATACACCAGAAGCTGATGCTCAGAATATTTGTGAACAGGCAGATAATCAGATGGATCAGGAAAAGGATGCAAAATATGGTTATCCGGTAAAGATGACTGACGCAAATGGTAATTTACAATTATTACTTAAAAAATTCAAAACGAATCAAACTGCGCCAAAAAATTATTTGGCCTTTCCCAAAGGATATAAAGTCACAACTATGATGGAAGCTGCTGGAACGTTAATGAAAATGCAGTCAAATAATCAGAATAACTAACTAAATGGTAAGTCGTTTATATATGTCAGTTACTTTTAAAGGTAATTGTCGAACTTCATCGATAACGGTATAGGCCGCAGCACCATACATATACGATAAATATTCTTTTGCTTCGGTATCAATGGTAATACAATAAGGGTGTATACCATCCCGTTTGGATTCTATTAAAGCACGACGGGTATCTTCAATGCCATATTCACCTCGATAATTATCATAATCATCGGGCTTACCATCGGAGATGGTAATTAAAATACGTGTTTTCGCATCCACTTCGTTGAGTATTTTACTGAGATGACGAATTGCAAATCCCATTCGGGTATAATCTTGTGGTTTTATGCCTGATATTCGTGCTTTAATCTCATTATTATACGACTCTTCAAATTCTTTTATTTTATAAATTTCACAGCGTTTTCTGGCGATACCGGAGAATCCATAAATAGCATATCGATCGCCCAGTGTTTCTAAAGTTTCACACAACATGATGAGTGATTCACGTTCAGCATCGTTAATCCAGCCCTTAGTCGAACCACTCATATCCACCATGAACACTACTGCAATATTTCGTTCGGTACGGTGCATGCGTGTATATAATCGATCACTCATTTCACTACCATCGAGACTATCGGCTAATGCTTCTACTAGAGCATCGATATCAATACCATCACCATTGACCTGGCGTTTTAATAAACGGTCTTCATCACGCATGGCTTCAAATACTTTACGTAAATGTTTTATTAAGCCATTATATTTTAGTTTTGTTTGTTCAACAAAATCATCATATACCGGCTTAACTGTTTTCTCACGAACGGCGCACCAGTTTTTACGATAGTGTTGCCTTAAAAAATCCCATTCGTTATATAAAAATGCCCCTTCTTCATGATAAGTTCCAGACCAGACATCATCGGGATTTAGTTCTTCTTCTTTTAAATAATCGGAATCATATTCACCATCACCTGCAGCAACTAAATAATCATCGGGGATTTCACCCAGATCCTGCATAATTGATTTCATTAATGCTTTAACGTCTTCTGGTGGTGCTACTGGTTGCTCATCGAGCATAAATTGAAAATCTTCTAACTCTTTTTGATCTTCACTTAATTCTTCTGTTGCCAAATCTTTTAAGTCAAATTTATGCGTCTGATTATTTTCTTCCTGTTGTTCATTTTCATTATCTGCTTCGTTTACTTCTTCGCTCATTTTATACAAGGCTGTTTTTAATTGTGCTTTTTCTTTTTCGATACGTTTATCCATACAGGCTTCAACAAGATCATTTTCCAGGATCCCTTGATAACAAAAAGATTTAAAAGGTGTTAATGAATTACAGTATTGTTTGGCTTTTTTTAATGTATCAAACACTGTAGAACTCTTATCACTAAGTGTTTCTTGATGATTTTGCCATTCACTTGAGAGTTCCTGATTTGATAATGTTACTTTTATTGCTTGCATATCGCGATAAAGGCCAGGTAATTCACGCTTTATACAAGCCTCCAGACGTAATGTTTCAAAACAGTGAAACATTTTTTTTAATTTTGACGGAGCAGGGTGCTCAGATAAATGTTCTGACAAGCGTATTCGAAATGTCCCAAAATAAGTTTGAGCCCAATGGTATGCCAGGGTCGATTTATATAATAAAAAATTTTCTTTTGTTGTTGGTAACTGTGCTATTAAAGGTGGTAAAAAAATAGTTTCAGTATCAGTATACGCCTGTTCGGCTTCAACCAGATTTAATTTTCGTCCACTTAGACCGTGAGCGAAATGTAATAACACGCCCAATTCATTTTCCAGTACCGCTCCCGAAGTTCGTTCATGTTGTTCGCGTAAAAAATTATCAACAGTATGAATGACTTTTAATGCTTTATATAAACCGGATTGATCATATACATCCATTGCATGTAATGCCCAGGCTTCAATGGTTTTCATGTCCATTTTATCGAGAACCTTAACACCATGCTGAATGAATTGAGATGCTAATTCAACGTTTATACTGGCAACACGTTTGACCCAATCGAGTATATAAATCTGCTCATTACGTTCCAGACCCAAAATGAGTTCGGCTAAAGGAGTAGTCTTTACAAATGTATATTCAACATCAAGGATAACATCGAGTTTTTTTGCTATTTCTGATATTGATGATGGTATTTTTGTTGACATTTTTAACAGCTAAATTCAACTTTAAAATAATGAACTTGATAATTCACTAATAGCGGATAACATTTCCGGATCATCACTTAATGCTTGAGCGATAGCGACATGACATGCCATAACTGGTGTTATACCGTCAACTATTAACTTTCCTGCGTGTACCAGCAAACGGGTACTGGCACCTTCTTCTAAACCACTGCCTTTTAAGTTGCGTGTCATATTGGCAAATTTTACCAGATTAAAAGCAATGTCTTTATTTAAACCGGTTTCTTTTGTAACAATAGTAACTTCTAAATCCGCTTTTGGAAAATCAAATTCCAATGCAATAAATCGTTGCCGTGTGCTTTGTTTGAGATCTTTTAACACACTTTGGTATCCCGGGTTATAAGAAATGGATAAACAAAAATCGTCGCTGGCTTCAAGTAACTCACCCGTTTTCTCAATTGGTAATACCCGCCGATCATCTGCTAATGGATGAATGACTACCATAGTGTCTTTACGCGCTTCGACTATTTCATCAAGATAACAAATACTACCACTGCGTACCGCTTTCGCGAGGGGACCATCAACCCAGCGGGTTTCTCCACCACTTATTAAATATCGGCCAACTAAATCAGATGCGGTTAAATCGTCGTGACAAGAGACCGTAATTAGTGGTTTTTTTAATCGCCAGGCCATGTACTCCATAAAGCGGGTTTTACCACAACCGGTCGGTCCTTTTAGCAAAACCGGTAAATTTTGCTTATATGCTGCTTCAAAAATTTCAATTTCTGCACCAACGGCTTCAAAATAGGGTTCTTCTTCGATAATGTATTCTTCTGCTTTTAAAACACGGGCGTTTGTCATGATACGATTCTAATACCTATATAACTATTGAGGTTATAGTAATTTACACTAAAAAGATTATCGTATCATAATTACATACTATATATAGGGGTCTAAATGTGGAGATACAGAATTTTTGCGACCGAATAGGTCTTTATTATAATCGAGCCCAGACTTCACGCAGACCAACAGCATAGGTAATGCCAAATGTCAGGCATAAAAAAGAACTGACAATGATGATGTTATCAACACTCTCCGGTTGAAATAAATAGGCAGGGACAAAAGCAATACCCCGTATTAAAAATATGATGGTGATCCATACTAGTGATGGTTTCAGTAATGGTAGTCTTTTGAGTAATCCAGCACCTGAAAATGCATAGCAACCCCAGATGATTAACGTAATCGCGAGTATAAAGGTTAATACTTGAGGCCTTAATAATCCTTGCTCAACCTGACTTGCTGCCTGTTCACCCAAACCAATAATACGATACCAATCCGGACCACCAATAATAACACCCAGAAACATCACTCCAATAAGAATAGTGAAAATACCAGCAAGCATTAAATTGTAATTTACTTTCATTTTATCAAGCCAGATCTGATGGTTTATCTTTAGAGTAAAATTACGCTCTATTAATAAGTATATCGGCTAAATAAAAAATATTTTAAGTATTATAAATAAAAAATTGAAAAAATTTTTACCTTCTAATTGTATGGCTATAAATTAAACAATGCTAATATAGAATCTTTATTTATTGATGTATATAGGTATTTTTTGTGATAAATATAATACCTCGATAATTAACAATTTTATTATTTTGTAACTATTCAGCGTATTTCAGAATCAAGTAAACAAATTAGTTACTACTGAATCC
>JBGMQW010000247.1:0-4486 GCA_048060815.1 Thiohalomonadales bacterium
AGAGTGTATACTTGATAATTATTTAAATTAATATCACTTATTCCAGTTAGTAATTTATATTTCTCTAAATTATAAATGTATTGTACTTCTAATGATTTTGCCCGTTCATCGTTAGTAGTTAATATATCGCTTTCTACAAGAAATGGTGGTTCTGATTTAACAAAGTTGTCGGTTTCCACTTCAAATTTATCATTGTTGATAAATGAACCTAATATTGTATGATTTAAACCTGGCTTGTAATTAAATCCAATTCGAATACTTTTTGCATCAATGTCACCACGTTTATTTGCACTGTATATTTCAGGATCAAAAGCTAATAAGAGATCACCTCTTTTAGTTTCTTCATCACGAATTTCAGCTTGTAAACTTAAATTGTTTGAAACTTTAAACTGAATAAATACATTATAAATATCATGCTCTAAATCGTTATTAGGTCTAAATCCATCAGTTTTATAATTAAACTTACCAAAACTATAAGAAAGTTTATCGTATAATCCTGAAATAACTAAATCAGCACCTTTTGTCCCTTGATTACCGCCAATTACATTAAACAGAAAGCCAATATTATTTTGAGTAAACATAGAATTGAATTCTGAAAATGCAGGTTCTGATGGTCCAACACCATCCAATATACCTAAATGACTCACTGCAAGCTGAGGTTGAATAGGATTTAAATTTAAAGGTTGTAATAATTGTGATTGAAGTAATTCACTTACTCGAGCAATTTCATGTCTAGGTAAATTAGAATAATTATCTGCCAGCATTCTATGTGCTGAACTGTTAGTTGGATCGATGTTAATCGACTTCCATCCTTCTTGAAATGCTAATTGACCAAAACTGATGTCATTATAAATTCGTGCCAGACTAGTATCTCGAGCGGCTTCATCTTGATCGAGTTGCAAGGATGAACGAAATACAGCTCGATTGTTATTTAATTTAATTGCCTGCTCTAAATTTTTTAATGCCTCCACTGGACGATTAATACTTTGTAATCGAATTGCATTATAGTAGTAAGCAGTTGGATCATTTGGGTCCAATTGTTTTGCCATTTCAAATTGTGTTTCAGCTAGTTTGTCTCGTTTTTCTTCATAATAAGCTTTTCCCAGATAACTACGAATCAATGCATTATTAGGATCTAAAGTCACTGCAAATTCAATTTCTCGACGACCTTCTTCTAAATTCCCTTGGCGTATAATAGCTAAGCCCAAACCTAATCTGGATAGCGGATCGGTATCATCTCTTTCAATAGCATCATTAAAAGCCTGTTCCGCTTTTTTCACTTCAATTCGCGTTAAATAGGCAAACCCTAAAGCACTGTGTGTTCTTGCAATATTGGGATTTAAGTCATTTGCTGTTTTTGCAGCTTTAAGTGCTTCATCTAGATTACCAACCATTAAATAAAGTTCTGATAATCGTGACCAAAGCAGGGCGTTATCTTTATTCTTAGTAGTAACCGTTTTAATAATTTGTAAGGCATTATCGATATCAAATAAGCTTTGATGCACATAAGAGAGGGCTAATGCGGTACTGGCACTGTTTGGCTCCAGGGTTGCAGCTTGCTCTGCTAATGCCAATGCTTTGGTTTTATCGTTTTGAACGATGGCAAAAATTGCTTGCAAAGCAATTGCCTGGGCATTATCGGGTTGTTTTTGAATAACCTGTTGGATATCGTGCTTGGCTTTTTCAATTCTACCGACCGATAAATAGAGTGCTGCTCGATAGGTTAGTAGACTTGAATTAATATCGTCTTGTGGGATTAAGTTAATTTGCTGCAGTGCTGTTGTAAACTGTCCATCTCGTGCTGCGGTGATAGAACGTTCTATAATAATTTTATTATCGGGATCAAAGTCCTGATATAAGCTGGAATCAAAATTAATAATGGCTGGATAATAAAGTGACCATTGAACAGCATCACGCGGTTTTATTTTAACTGCTAGTGTTGGAATTGACTTATCAACTGCGATTGCTGTTTGACCTTTGGTTATCTTAACTTCACCTAAATCATTTTTTATACTAACTTTGCCTTCAAAGACAGTTACTTCTGTTTGAGTATCGTTAACACTGACCACAAATTCCGTTCCTTCAACGGCGGCATTAACAAATGGTGTTATTACTTTGAAGGATTGTTTTATTCTTGCGATAAAATGGGCAATACCTTGCTGCAAATTAATCCAGTGCGATTGATCTTCAGATAAACTCGATAGGGTGATGGTGGTATTTTGATTTAACCTAAGAATTATATCATTTTTTAAAATTAAAGCTGCGCGACTATTTTGTTTTACGCGTACCATTTCTCCGGCACATAACTCATCGTCACGCTTAATGGGTTGCCATTGCGAAGTAGCTTGATCGGTATTACTTCGACGCTCAACATTACCCTGAACTGAAATTGCTTTAGCAACCCAGGATGTGCAGTCTTCCGCATAAGCGATATTGGAAACTGAAATTAAGAACACCACAATAAATTGTGTTGTTACATTTGTCCGAGTCATTATCGGACACCTCCCCGAAGCATGTCGTAGCATGCAATTTATAATAATCTATTTTGTATTTATTATTAGTAAGATGAATAACTTACTGAATAATAATGGACGTTATTTTGTAGAAATCAAGTTGCTGTTTTATTGAGCAAATTTAATGCTGTTATAGATTCAGCTGAAGTAAATAGTAAACTTTAGTAATCAATTTACTAAATTAATAGTTACAGTTTTTTTGTGACTTATTTACTTTACTATTTGCTATCAAGATTAACGATCCCCTGCCAATCTGTTTTAACATAACGGTTCGATTTGATTAATGCTTCTATATAGGTAATGTAAAATTGGCTAGGTCCATCGAATGGGTGATTTTCCAGGAGTTGTATGAATTGTTTTAGTGATTTAGTTAGCTCGCCATCATAAAAGCTTTGAAGTGCTAACGTGTATAGTGAGATTATTTCTGGGTATTGATTTGTAGTAGATTCAATATCGAGTATCTCGACTAATTTAATTGCTTTAGTTTTACCTGCGAGTTTAAACTGGCCAAGTTCTCTGGTAAGCAGGTTTGGGATATTTTGTATGGTTTCAACAGAGGCAATAATTTTTGTTTGTAATTGCTTGTTAAGACCTTGTATGCGATTTGCGGTATTAACAATGTCACCCACGGCGCGGTATTCAAAATGATCAACTGCACCTACATGGCCCATAACGATATTTCCAGAATGCAATCCTATGCGTGTTTCCAGTGCAAAGTCTTTATTTGATTGTTGCAATTGTTTTAAGTCTTGTTGAATTTGAATGGCTGCGTGACAGGCATTTTGCCGTAACTTTTGATCCGGGTTATGAGCCGTCCAGATAGCCAGCATGGCATCACCAACCACATCTGAAATTATTCCGTCCTGATTGCGAACCGGTTTGAATAAGGCTTCATAATATTTATTAATTAATGTGCTTAACGTGGTTGGTTCTAAATTTTCAGATAAAGCAGTGTATTGTTCCGCATCGGTCGCCATGCAAATACCATACATTAAGTGTTGGCTATTTCGAATATTGCCTTTTTGTTTAGCAAGATCGTTTACAACTGCATCGGGCAAATAAAATCCAAATGCTTTTCGAATGCGTTGCCGTTCTTTATTGGTTTCAATAAATTGCCAGCTAATCGCGCTAAATAATGATATCGGGACCAGTAAAAAAATAGGTATTATTATTGGAAGCCAAATACTGTAGAAATTAAACAGATAATAACTGATTCCAAAATAACTTGCAGTGATTGCAGTTAAAGTTAATATGGCGGTAATGTTTGAGAGTAGCCTGGAAATGAAGGCGACAATAAAACCAAATAGTGCGATTAAGATTAAATAGTGAGTGTAAGTTAATGTGGAAATGCTGTTTCTATCATATAAATTACTAAATGCCGTTGCGCTAATTTCTACGCCGCTTAAGTCAACGCCATTTTTTTGGGAAAATACCGTATTAAAATTATCAATTTGTTCTGGCTGCAACCGTTCTGAAAAACCAATAAATACAATTTTATCTTTAAATGAAAAATTATCCGGTAGTTGCTTATTGAGAACGGCATCATAGGTGAACGTTTTTATAGAACGGGGCGGACCAAAATAATTTAAGTAACGTTGATTATATTCAGTGTATAAATTAAAAAATTGTAATAATGCCGTTTTGTCGTTAGAGCTAAACTTTGTATCGTAATATCCAGTATTTATTTCATTTATTATTTTGCTTATTGTCGCCTGGTATTGTTTGCTCCAATCTTTCATGTCTGAAATAAAACGACCAATATCCAGACGGGCCTTATTGTGTTCCAAATTTTTTATAGCGGGAAATCGAATATTATTATCCTTCTCAAGCACCGTTAAATTAATATTGAATTGTTTTTGCTTGAGTAACAGTAACTGCAAAGTCACTACCGGCATTGTTGCTATTTCTCCCGCGGGTATACGAAAGGTCCAAAATTTTGAAACTTTAGTCGGGTATTTCGGAAGCGCGAATGG
>JBGMQW010000248.1:0-4392 GCA_048060815.1 Thiohalomonadales bacterium
ATATTATACGGTTTATTACTACTGTTGACGTGTTCATGTGCAACTGTTAACGCTGAGAATAGTGAAAAAGGAAAATTTAGTAAATTCAGTGAATTTCATAAAAAATTCATCAAAACTGAATTACAGGAGTTTGCAAGAGCCACTTGTGTTTTTCAATATATTAAAAATAATAAATACGATGTAAAAGCAGCTCGTTCGGTGACAGGGAAACTACTGCAAATGGGTTCTTATGGTACTGCTCGCTACACGGATGTTGCAAACTTAGTGAAGAACTACCATCCAAAATTTCCAACAGTGCATGAACTTGATATTGAATTGCTTAAATGTTTTATTATGATGTCTGATAAGGGTTTTATAGATGAATTAATAAAAATCAAGAATAAAAAATACTCGAAATCAGATTACTAAATCAAGAGAATTATTAGTATGAAATTAAATATAATAACTCGATATTCTGCTAATGGTATATTAATATGACAAAACTTGCTAAGTTTGTACAGCAGCAACTCAAGCATGATGCACCTTATGCCTGGTTTTTGCGTGATCAAGCGAGTACTAGCCCAATTTTTAAGTGTAGTCACCTTACAGAGCTGGATAACCGATTAGAATCTTATCTGTCGTGTTTTTGGGTAAGTAAAACAGAACAATATTTATTATTATCTAAATTGAATAAAACCGATTGGGGTGCAGTTTATATTATTGCATCGGTTGCACTCCGTTCAAACAATGGTGCTGTTTTCGATGAAGCAGTTACTGCATTAACTGAACTTCAACAGGCAAAAGAGCTTGGCGATGCATTTAGTAAGATTGAATATGAACTAGCAAAACCTTTTCTACAAAAATTGTTAAAACATGATAATCCCCTAGCACGTGTTGCTGCGATATCGGTATATGGTTATTATGAAGTTGATATCGAAAATACCGTTTTTATTAAGTTATTAAACGATAAACCAATTGTAATAATTGCTGCTCTAAAAATGATTTGTAAAAATAAATTATTTAATTATAAAGACAGTGTTGATAGATTATTGTCGCATGGTGATGAGAGTGTTGCTTTTCAAGCAGTATATACTGGTAGCTTGTTGGCGATGCCAACTGCTATTGCTTTATTAAAAGACCATTGTTTTAAGGAAACAGTATTTCTTAAAACTGCGTTAAGTTTATTATATCAGGTTATTAATGAATCAGAAATTGTTCACGTTGTAAATCGTATTCAAAAGTCTTCAGTTTCACCTCGAATTAAAGCATACAATATTGCACAAGCAGGCTTGACCGATAAAATTCCGTTATTAATTGAATGGATGAATGACCCGGAATATGCACCAATAGCCGGTGAGGCATTTAGTTTTATAACGGGGGTAGATATAGAGGAAGATGATCTCAGTCTACTTAATGTTGAGTTATGTGAGAGTAGAGAAGCACCGCTAGCTGAAAAACGCCGAAATGATCGCTGGACAGAAGCATACGAAGATGATCTTCCCTGGCCAGATTCTGAACGAGTAAGCAATTGGTGGGGAATTCATAAACATCAATTTGAAACTGGAACCCGCTATTTAGCAGGTAAAACACTAACTAAGGATAATATGAAAATTGTTCTAAAAAAGGGCACTCAAACTCAACGGCATAGTGCTAGTTTATTTCTTGCAGTAAGAAATCCTTATGAAAAAATTGTTAATATTACACTTAATTAATTAGGTGTAACTTAGATTGTTAATGTTGTAGAAGTGAATAAATGCTAATAATTAATCTTAAATTTTAATTGCATTGAGAGTGAAGTTAAAATAATTATAGTTTTAAGTATACTTATATAGTTTGTATAGTTTGTATAGTTTGTATAGTTTGTATTGTTTTTATTAATGACTAATTAATCACGTAAAAGATAAATCGATTTTAAATAAATTGAAACAGCTTCTTATTTTATTAGTGTGAAAATAAGTTTTACTAGATTTTAATTTGTAGGGAAATATTAAATTTGTTATGAATAGTAAAGTTAAAAAATACACTATTAAAATAGTTTTTGGGATGGCTCTGCTGGGTTTAAGCGCTTTGTTGTTTATGCTGTTTTTTAATAACCACACTTCTTGTTTTGATAAAAAAGATGACTATGAAGTAAATTTTAGAGCATGCTACAAAGCTGCTGAAAGTGGTGATGCTGATGCACAATTTAACGTGGCTGCAATGTATGACACTGGTAAAGGTATTCAACAAAATTACCGTTTAGCGTATGACTGGTATTTGAAATCAGCAACTCAAAAAAATGCGAATGCACAGTATAATCTTGGGATTATATTTGAACAGGGTAAAGATGTTGAACTTGATTATGCTCAAGCTCGTTACTGGTATCAAAAATCTGCAAAGCAAAATTTACCCTCCGCCCAATTCAATTTAGCTCTGATCTATGAAAAAGGAAATGGCATAGCACAAAATGATATATTAGCTTTCGAATGGTATAAAAAAGCTGCAGAGCATGGAATTATAAGTGCTCAATCAAAAATAGGCTATTTTTATGAGCATGGTAAAGGGATATTGCAAGATTATAAAAAAGCCTTAACCTGGTATCTAATGGCAGCGGAAAAAGGTGATGCCACTGCACAATCAAATCTGGGTGTTATGTATGCATATGGCCGGGGTGTTAAGCTAGATTATCAAAAAGCCATAAAATGGTATAAAAAGGCTGCTAAACAAAAAGATGCAATCGCACAATCTAATTTGGGTATAATGTATGCGTTCGGTAAAGGAGTCCCTGTAAATAATAAAAAAGCATTTAAGTGGTATTCTAAAGCGGCAGACAAAGGTGAGATTAGAGCGCAATCGAATTTAGGTGTGATGTACCATAATGGTGATGGTATTACTCAAAATTATCAACAAGCACTTTACTGGTATCGTAAGGCAGCTATTCAAGGAGATGCCACTTCACAAGCAAATTTAGCTGTTATGTATCATTTTGGTCATGGAATAGCTAAAGATTATTCACAAGCATTTACATGGTATCGCAAAGCTGCAATTCAAGGTGATGATATTGCTCAGTTTAATTTAGCTACATTGTATACTAATGGATTTGGAGTTTCTCAAAATTTCGTTCAAGCATATAAGTGGTTTACTATTGCAGCTAGAAAGCAACAATCTGCTCTTACAAAAAGAGATTTAGTTGCCAAATATATGACTTTACAACAAATCACCGAAGCAAAAAAACAGGTTAACAAATGGTTAGATAGTCCACCTAATAAACAACTTAACCCAGATATTAGTAATACCTTAAAATATTTTATTGTTACAATTAAAAATAATAGTGATATTGGTAGTTATTTTGGCGAAAAAATTAAATTTGTTTACGCCGAATATAATCGTTGTACAGGAAGTACTGATGGTGTTGCTCCAAATATATTGAGTTCTGATTTGGATGGCATTATAGGTATTGATGTTTTTAGTACTGGTAAAGGTTGGGCTTGCAAAACCAAAAAAGAACGTCGCTATCGATTGAAGTTTGATTATCACAATACAATTAAAGAATCCTTTGAGTCGATATCTGAATATTTTGATAAAGATAAGATGATCTTAAATGTTGAAGGTAACTATCCTGAAGTTTGGTTTACTTTTTCATTTAAGAAGGTAAATGAAAAATATATAATATATGAAATGTCATTTAATCATGAGGATCCGGGTTAGTTTATTACAGTGTTTTATATTACTAAAGTTATGACAATAAATGTTCTATAAGAACAAGGAGAAAAAAATGAAAGTAGTTATATTTTTTACGTTAATGTTAAGTTCAATGTCCGTATTTGCTGATAATTGCAACAAGCCAAGAGATGATTTTGATGGATTATATTGCCTGAATAAAGTATACGGTGAAGCTGATAAGGAACTGAATATTGAATATAAGAAGTTACGAACACTGCTTACAAAAACTGAAAAAAATTCTTTAAAGAAAACACAGATAAAATGGATAAAAAATAGAAATAATACTTGCAGTTTAAAACAAGGGCCTAATTTTTTTGTGAGCTTAGGTTGTACAACTAAAATGACGGTTAGTCGAACTAATACGCTTAGAGACCGTATTAGAGAGTGCAACGCTACTGGCTGTCAATCTAGCAAGCTATAAATACATTTCGAATATATTAGATATCATTTTTTTTACTTAAGCACGTATCGGCATAGGCTTTTATCCGTAATGATTAAATTAGATAATATCAAATAATTCAAAATGAATAATGCTATGTATAAGGGATGTGCCGATGACGCGGCATTTTTATGGTCTATACGGTCTAACGCGGTAACGGATGTAAATTATAATGCAAATGATATCGCTATTTTGGATAAGCGGATTGATGCCAATCTTGATGGGTTAATGACATCGGTTGTAGTTTCATGGCCAATTTGTTTGTCTTTAAT
>JBGMQW010000249.1:0-4372 GCA_048060815.1 Thiohalomonadales bacterium
TTCTTTCTCTTTTATTCCTTTTATTATTTGATCTTCAGGGACTTTAAAAAGCAGACTATCTCTAGCTATATTATTCAGGGCATTATAACTAAAGGTCGGAGGATTCATTGCCATTTTGACAAATTCATCCTCTATTTTTTTCGGAGAATTATACCAATGTCTCGCCAAATGTTGAACTGAAGGAACTCTGAGTTTAATCATGGTTTAACCTATTGCAGTGTATAGGGCATCTTATTTGATGTGTGAAAATTTAAGATTGCTTGATTGCTAATTTGCATCCCCGGATTTACTTTTGCTTCATGGTGCCACACTTCATACCATGGCCCCCCTGATACGTGCGATTGCTCTACTAACTGATTGACACTCAATCTAGAATAAAAAGAAACAATTTTTTCTAATAGACTCTCTTCATCTTTATCCATATCAATCCTAGCGATAATTTTGTTTCCTGTTTTAGAGTCTAATTTAGTCACTCGGCTAGTTATTTTTTGGTCACCGAACTCCATAAAGAATCTATACAAGTAAGGCAAAACTGGCCCAAACTTCCAAGCCTCAAAATTTTGCTTAATAAGTGGCTTATTTGCAGAGATTAAAAACCAAACATGGCAAAAATATGTAATTTTTTGTAAGCCTAAATTTGTCACAGATATACCATTCTCATCTGCATAATCCAAAATATAATTTGCTACTTCGCGGCCATCATGCATAAAACAACTCTCAATTACGTTACGATTTCAAAACTATTCTTAAGTCTATTTAAAGCTGACTTAAAATTAATCTGACCATCATGCTGAAGTCTACCAACAACAATTCCAGGATGGATGTTAATCCTTTTTGAAAATTCAAGAATTTCATCGCGGCCTCTAAGGCCGACAAGCCCAAACCTATACTCTTCCGGTATAAGAATATTACCTGCCCATGTATTAGCTTCCTGCTCTTGTTGATCCTCTGATTTAAATTCAGTGTTATCTAGGAAGATATCGCTTTTTTCATCTGAGTGAAGCAGGATGTGTGCAGCCTCATGGAAAAATGTAAACCAAAATTTGTCGTTAGCCTTACCATAAAGGGATAGCTGAATAATAGGACTATGCCCATTTAACCACCGAGCAACACCGCTAACATGTGATTTAGTAATTGCTTCGACAAGTATTAGCTTAACTCCTGCCTCTAAACAAAGCTCGTATAAAGTTGGGCTAAAGTCAGCAGGAGATTGAACGGTTAGCTCCCGTATTTTCTTAACTGCACTTTCAAATTTTGATCTGTTATATTTCGGAGCACTAGTTTTCTCCGCTTCTATTTCACCCAACCTTAGCCAAGCGGATATAGCACCATTATCAGCTTGCTCCTCATTTGTCTTCCTAAATTTTGCAGGCATAGCGCCGTAATAACTTCCCCACTCATCTGGTGATGCAACACCAAAAAAGCTTAATAGATGCTCTACTAGCTTGGGCTTGTTGGATTCAATACTTCTAATGTTTTCTATCGCACGAATTCTCTTAAGTTCATTCACTGGAAAATCGTTAAGCCAACTAGTCCAGCTTTTATAGTTCTTTTCTGCCTCTAGTCTTGCGACATGCTGTCGATATTTTGATTCACGATTCATCCAAAATGAAACTGTAGAACCAAGCACTCTTTCTAACTTTTGTGCAGTGTCGTATGTAAGGGTAACTTTACCTTTGATAAGTTGATTTAGATGCTTTGTGCTAAAGCCCAGTCGGTTTGCAAGCTCAACCTGATTCCAATCACGCTCCTCTATCAAATCAAGAATTGTATCGCCAGGCGTTGATACCCAATCAGGGGTAAAACTTTCTACTTGACTACTCATGAGGATCTCCAATAAATACTATAAATATACTTTCAACAATTGACCAATCGATACCGCCATCGTCTTTTGTGGGCGGCGGTTTTTTCAATGGCTCAAATAACAATCTATCACCACCATGCAAATCTAATGAAAATAGGTCAGTCTTATCCCCTGTATATGGATGCGGTCTTCCAGCTGTCAATTCAGAAACATTTGATGCAGCTTCGATATCTGCCAACCTGTTGCGCAGTTTTTTAGCACTATTTGACCCAAGCTTTTTATCCGCTTTTGTACTCTCCAGACAGAGCTTCTTAAGCTTGGTAGTTTTGTATTCGAAGTACAAATCATGGCGTCCAATTATTTACCTAATAGGTAAACAATTATGGCACTTAAAGTTACCTGTTTCAAGTAGATTTTTGGAATTATTCATCCTAACTCACATATCTACATTACCTACAATCAGCTGATCGCAGTGATGAATTTGCTCCATTTTTGTCAAAAATAGTCTTAGATTAGAGCCTTTTAAAGCACTGTTACACTTCTAATTATATAAACAAAAAGCCCGCATAAGCGGGCTTTCTTTAAGAGATAGTTTCCGTATCAAGTACGGAATGTCGTTTAATTCTTCAAATAAACCTCAGCACCTTTTTCACGAAACTCAACTGACTTAGACTTATCCCGGGCTCCTGCCCTCCACCCTACGGGCCAGCTAAAGCTGTTCAAATTTGTCATCCCTTCTATACCTCTTTATATATCTCCGCACCCTGCTTTTTAAATTCAACTGCTTTACTTTGCATTCCTTTTTTCAAAGCATCGTCTTCAGTCAACCCCATTTTTACAGCGTAATCTCTAACATCCTGCGTGATTTTCATCGAACAGAAGTTCGGTCCACACATTGAAAAGTCCATCTATCATCCATCAAGGTCAGGTCTTACATTTCACATTCTCTTAATCAAAAAACTAACCTATGGTTTTTCTTTATTTCACCCTGTAGCTCATCAAAGACGCCTGCTTTATTTGCATAATCATCCCACTTTTCTACTACTGATATTACTTCATCAATAATCTGATTGGCTTCTTTTTTAAAGTTACTTAACAGTGACCCAACCGCTAATAAGTCATCACGGGTAAAGTCATCTCTCTTGCCGTTTAAACTCATTTGGTGTGAGTTCACCCAAGGGGAGTCTTTTTTATAACTGTAGGCAATATCAAAGGCGGGTGATAAACGCCATTTACTGGTTGCTGTTTTTAATATGAAGCCTGTGTTTTTAGCGTGATCGTCATGGTTTCGAGCGACTACGTTAAACACCATGCGCCGATAAATTTCTACTGCATCCTTTCTGGGTAGTCTTAACTGCCTTGCGACTGAGAATAACTGTTCATAGCTATAAGCACCTGGCTTTTTATAGTCTGCATGATCCATTGCGCATAACGAAATAGTGTGACTTTTTTTATTACCGTCGCGATCAAAGCGCTTGGTCATAAAGTGTGAGCGCTCTCCCTCTATGAGTAACTCTGAGGGTGACATGTTAATGCCTGCATCCAGTGCCATGAGGTAATAGGCATATTCCATTCGTCCGAAGCCTTTCGGATCACCAAAGGTTTCACTCTTCACCTTATGTTCTTCGACACCATCAAATTTCAATAAATAATGTTCAAAACCTTTGGGCGCATCGAGTTGACCGGAACGTAACTGCGTTCTATCTGCATTCACAGCAACCAATGCTTTTGCTCGCGCCCCACCTGCCGACGTTCCTACTTGGAGTAACCCTGTCATGGCATCATTATTTTCTTCAGGTGATATGTTTTCTGCTTGATTCGAACCTAAATTAGAACCAAGGTTAGAACGTTTGTCTAACACCTTTTGCGCCATTTCAATTAATGAGCCAAGTTCAATGTTACCGCCACTTGTGTTTTTTCTTGAAATTGCAGGCATAAACTCTAACGCTCCCATTCCTCTATCACCGGTATAGAGCAAACGTTCAAGCGAAGTAAAGGTATTAGCATCTCGTCCGTTTCTGGCTAGCCATGCATTAATAACGGCATTACCAAAATCATCAGGCAAAGCATCAGAGAAAACGGCAGGTAATCCTTTATACGTGTCAGTATTTAAATTTGAAAAATGATATTTTCTGGAAGATAAAGGCATATGTAATGGCGCTATTTCAATACCTTTACTGATCCATTCTGGGGCATATTCAAAGGTACTTATTTTTGACACTGGGTCATACATTAGTGCACCCACCAACTCACCCCATAAACGAACCTCCGCTAAATTTTGCATTACCAATCCAGCCTGGGTTTTTGTTTTTTAACATCTAGATTTTTAGTACCTGATTTTTCAGTCTCCGTTTTTTTCACATCGACACCTGTTGCACGTTGCCTTTGCTTTCCCTTAAGTTTCAATTGCTCAATCGGACTGAATGTTGTTTCGGCCACTAATGCCTCGATTAAATCTAATCGCCCCAAAACCCGCAGAACGGCAATAATATTTTCAAACTTTCCGGCACCTGTCACTAATTTGCGATAACTAACACGTGATAAGCCAATCTCATCAGCCACTTGCTG
>JBGMQW010000250.1:0-4251 GCA_048060815.1 Thiohalomonadales bacterium
CAAATCCATGCAATAGTATCAATGGTTCACCTTGTCCTCCCTCTAAATAGGTGTAGTGCAAGCCATTTGGCAATTTAATTTTTTTGCGCACGAGACCAGAACGTTTACGTTCAACATTAAGTGCAAATTGTGTCACTTGTCTAGGTGCAAGGTAAATTAAAACACTCATTATAATAATGAGAGTAACTACTACCGAAACGCTATATATTATTATCATATTGTTGACTCAAGATTCTTGACTACCTAACACCCAGCAGGGGTTCAAAAAACGGTGGTTGAATTATTAATTACCAATGATTTCATACTGACTCGGTGAAACAACAATTGGTTCTGGAAAGCCTTTACCAAGTACTTTCATATTATCTGTGTTAAGTCCATTTTCATTTAAAAACCCAATGTTTACAACATTCTTATAACTATCATATGAATCCCAAACTACTATATTTATATATTTCTCTGGCTTCGACTGCTTTTGTCTCCATGCCATTGGGTACATCTATTATATTTATGATGCTAACTTCTTTCATGTTTTTTACCTCATTTTAACTACCATAGTCATTTCTGATTGAGCCCAAGTTCCTTTTGTTTTTTCTTGGTTAATCCTAAGGAAACAATACTGTAAGATTTTTTTAGATAATATATGAGTTTATCATTTTCCGAACTAGGCAGATCATATTGTTGTATCCACTTCATTCCGCGAGAGGCAAAATAAGGTGCAGGCCGATAACCACGCTCATCACTCAAAAAATGAAAATCGAGTTCAGATGTTTTAAATGTGAACGCTGGTTTATCAGCGTTCTCCCAACCTCCAATAGCAAATACCTTTCCCCCCACCTTCCATACATGGGAGCCTCCCCATTGCATGACGTATGATGTACTCGGAAGTGATCGACAAAATTTATTAAATTTTTCGTAAGTCATAGAGTATTGATTGTCACCTGACTCCAAATATCTAAGTTTTTGTACTACTTTTAGCTCTAGTCAAAATGCCATAGATAACTGCCACTAACCATACGCTGATACCAACAAAAATTACCCAAGAAATAAGGCCAATAAAAAAACCTGACCAAGTTAGCGTCCAATCTATGCTTTCTAAATTAGCATGCACCATTTGCCCTGAGATCAACATACTTGACTCTGGAAACAGGTATACTGCAATGCTACAAACTATCCAGATTAATGCAGTAGCAATTGCTGCTGCAATTCCGATTTTTATAGGTAAAGTATTCATAATATCTCCTTGATACCGTTAAATTTATATGGAACAAAATATACTTAGTCAGCTCCAAAAAGAATTATAAGTGCATTATTCAAGACTGACTAGGTATTTTAAGCATAACGCTGAGTTAACCTGCGGAGCAAACGGGCGCGTTTTTTGCGCTCTTTGCAAAAAACGCGCGAGTTCACGGAGTCCCTCTTGAGCTTTTTATTATGTGATAAATTTAAATTCAAGCCACTAAACTCGAATGACCCGAAATAATTTGCCATGTTTCACTTGAAACTTCACTCCAAATTCGAGTAAAACGAAAATCATTTTCTGAAATTTCACCATTGAAACTACCTATAATATGAGCTTTAACAGTAACTATTGCAATACCACTATATAATTTATATTTTCATATCATTAAGTGTTATTTCGTTGATATTTAAAATTTTAGATCTATGTGCTTCTAAATCATCTAGTTTATTCATTACACGACCAAGATGATTAGTAAATATAAGATCATCTGCGAGTAATTTATTGAGTTCAGAAAAATTTGATTGAAGCATTGCTTCTTTCTATAACTTTTCACATTTTTGAATTTTAGATTCGATAGAATTATTCACTGTTTTTTGAATCCCCTGGAACTTTTTGCGTAGGTATTGACACTATTTATTTACAACATTGTTTTAAAAATTGTAGTATTGAATTCTTTGTTTGAGTGTATGAAGCAATCCAGTGATCACCACCTGATATAACAACTGATTTGGAACCGCCAATACTTCGATTTATTGTACAACTCATCCCTGGACGATAATCATCAGCTTCACCAACAATTGCGAGAACAGGGACTTCCTTAGGTGCACTTGGAGAACCTCCTGAATGTGTACAGGCACTTCCAAGTATTATAAGGCCAGCAAAATCATTCGTATACCAATTATCTGTTGCATTTCCACCTTCACTAAACCCCATTAAAACAAGTCTGTCTTGTTCCACCCATGTTAACTTTCTAATTTCTTTTAATGCATATTGAATTTCACTTTGGCGTAATGATATTCTTTCGTGCATACCACCTTGCCCACACAAACGATCTCTACCAGGTCGTTGAAAGCTGTCAGGCATAAAAACGCCATAGCCTTGTGAAAGTAATATTTCTCTATATGTATAAGCTTCATCGTTTTCACCAATGCCTCCACATCCATGCATATGTATAGCAATTGGTAATTTAATATTTGGTTTTAATAATTTTTTAGCTGATACCACCCACTGTTCATCAGTGTAAGAAGGCGTAAATAATTCAGTTTTACCAGTTATTGTTACCGTTTCAGGTAATGCAAATTGCCCATATAACCATGTTGCTTCTACAGGACTAACTCCTTTGGGTATAGTCTGGCAAGATGTAATTAGTGTTAATAATAAAGTGAATAAAATACTACGATGATTATATTTCATTTTATACCCCGTAAAATATTATTACTTAACGCCTAGCTAAACCGCCGTGTTTCGGAGTCCGACTTGAGCTGATTATATGTTTTTCATTCTTACAAATTTAGCCATGCTGTATAGAGTAGTATCAATGTACCAAATAATGAAGTGATTGCTCCTAGAAAATTACCAGAATACACTAATTTTGCAGCTATTGGCCCTTTTGAGGATAAGCCTCTATATCCTACAACAGGTCCAACTAGAAGAGCTAACATGAAACCATAAGCAGAAACAATAAATAGTATTGATATTACCCATTTTAGATTAGTTGCAACATTTAGACTGGCGAATGAAACAGAAATAACTAGCATTAGAATTGCGCCTATTGGTAGTGCTGCATGAGCCACTCCCCATGCTTCAATAAGGCGTTTATTAGTGTTATTCTTTATTACTTTTACTTCACGCTACCGCCATTACAAATGGCTATTATTAAAACCACCATCATCGCAATGAACAAAGTTTTTTGATTTTTGTATTTTAACTTTACTCGGTGTTTCTTTTTTCAAACATATCGCGGGTTTGCGGAGTCAATCTTGAGCTACTTGTTCTGTTTCTTTATAGCATATTGAACTGAATAATATATTACCGCCCCAACCATAGCACTATATAAACAAAACTGATGTAACGCACCGACACTAATTAAACCCAACATGTTGTTTGTTTGCGTCAATGGATAAAATGCTTTAACGTCACTATGCATTATGCTGTCTAGAACCACGTGAGTATAGGTACCAATAAATGAACTGCCATAGGCTACCCACCAAGTTATTTTTATTGGGTTACTTTTCTTGGATATACCTACAAGCATTAACCCTAACTCAGATAAATACTTGCCCGACAAGGCCGAGAAAATAGCTAGAAGTGTAGCTCCAATATATGTATGGGAAAACCCATGTAGATGACCTTCCCCCGTTAAAAGCACAAATAATGGCTGAATATCCATTATTATTTGTGACCATCCAAACACCATTAAACTAAAACTCCCTTGAAGCAAAGCTTTAATCAGGATTCCTGGACCCATATGAAACGGAGTAAATGGCATCTATTTTCTTAAAATATAATGCTTCGTTAACCTGCGGCGCAAACGGGCGCTTTTTTTTGCGCTCTTTGCAAAAAACGCGCGGGTTCTCGGAGTCAGATTGAACATATCGTTAGAAATGAATTTCATTTTCGAACACATTTTTTTTTGCATATAACATTAGGTGGACTTTCATAAATACAAATCGAGAGTCCCCTAGAAAATTTTCTAGATAATTCCATATGAATTTCAGATAATTTTATAAGCTTATTTTTGTTTGTATTAAGGGTTGAATATACAATATAACCAGAAGGTCCACCGCATGATCGATGTCCAAGAGGTATAGAAGTACATTGACTGTTAGTTTCACATTTTGCATCACCAATTAATTTGTCAATTAGATCTGATACATACGTTATATTCTGTAATTGTTCATTATCACCTAAATACATTCCAGTTACGATTTTATCGAATTTCAGATTCTTCTTATTATTATTATTATTATTTTGTTTAGTTAATTTTTTATTTTTATAAAATTCTTTTTTTA
>JBGMQW010000251.1:0-4240 GCA_048060815.1 Thiohalomonadales bacterium
TAAAGCCATATAAAGCCACTAATTCCGGCAAATAATGAAGCAAACAGAACTCCTGTTTTAGCCATAAGCAATTCTTCAGTCTGTTGCGCAAAACCTAGCTCTGCTACAAAGATAGACATGGTAAAACCAATCCCCCCCATCAAACTGACACCGATAATGTGTTTAAAATTTAAACCGGCCGGTAGCGTCGTTATATTCATTTTAACTGCTATCCAGGAAAATCCCGCGATTCCGATTAATTTTCCGAATACCAATCCTGCAGCTATCCCCATAGTAACGGGTTGAACTAATATTGTTCCAAAATTGGACCATTCAATGGGAATACCCGCATTCGCTAATGCAAAAATGGGAATAACAATATAGGCTGATGTCAAATGCAGTTTGTGTTCTAAAACCTGAGCAGGTGCTTGAACCAATTGCACACCATCACCTAAAGCTTGTACACGTGCACGTAACTCACCATTTTTAATGATGTTGGGTTCACGTTCAAAGGAATTTTTAATCTCAGCAACCATATCGTTAATGTGTTGTAGGAAACGTTTTGGATCATATTTCGGATGTAATGGAATTGTAAATGCCAGAAAAATGCCTGCTAATGTAGCATGAATACCGCTAAGTAACATTGCTACCCATAGTATTAGTCCCAGTAATATATAGGGTAAAGGCCGTCTTATGCCACCAAGGTTTAAGCTTATTAATAAAAATAGCATCACACCCGCGAATGCAAGTGCCGTTAAATTAATGGTATCGGTATAAAATAATGCGATAACTGTGACCGCTCCAAGATCATCCACAATGGCTAAAGCGACCAGAAAGGTTAATAAATTTGTGGGAACACGTTTACCCAATAAAGCCAAAGCACCTAATGCAAACGCAATATCCGTTGCCATTGGAATACCCCAACCTTTAAATGCGACACCATCGGGATTGATACTCATGTAAACAATAACGGGGACTACCATTCCACCAATTGCAGCAATGATTGGAAACATGGCTTTTTTGGGATCGGCAAGTTCACCTACAATAATTTCACGTTTTAGTTCTAAGCCTACTACAAAAAAGAACATCGCCATCAAGCCATCATTTATCCAGTGATGCAATGACTTTGATAATTGAAAGTTGGGAAAACCTATAGTAAACGTTGTCGTTAAAAAATGATGGTATGCTTCACTCCACTGACTATTAGCAAGATAGAGTGCCACAATTGCACAAAACATCAGCATGATACCACTGGTAGTTTGGCGGTGGATAAATTGATCCACTGGGCTTAATATACTATCAAATGCTTTTTCCCAGGGTGCAACGTGCTCATTTCCTGTTCCTTTTTTCATAAATTTTCTCTTTGTTCTTTTCTCATGTTTTTTTCTAATTTAAATATAAACAAATAGATATTACTTTGTTTTAACTAGTAAATTCCTCAAATATAAAGTTATATTCTCAAATTAAATGACTCAAGTCCAATAAATCGCTACCGATATATATAAGGAATAAATACACGCACATTTATGAAAAATAAATACAACTCTCTCAACGCTAAAGCCACACTGGGACTTATTTTTATAGGTGTAATAAGCATCATATCCATAACAGCTATATTCAAAACAATTGTCCACAGCGAAATTACCTTAATTGAACAGGATGTCATCGAAAAAGAAGGTGATTCAATTGTCGCTGGAATTACACAATATTTATCATCAATTGAACGACTAGTTCAGAATATGGCGCAATTAGCAAAGGAATTACCAAAAGACAAAAAAATATTTCATGATCTCTTCCCAAAATTGTTAGGAAATAATGATACAAATTCACACGTTGCCGGTGGCGGTATATGGCCCGAACCCTATGAATTTGACAAAGCCATAGAAAGAATGAGCTTTTTTTGGGGGCGAGAAAAAGACGGGAGCTTGAAATTTTACAATAATTATAATGATCCTAAAGGTAATGGATATCAAAATGAAGAATGGTATGTTCCTGCTAAGTATATAAATGAAGGCGATATTTATTGGTCACGTTCATATATGGATCCATTCTCTTATGAAGCCATGGTCACTGCAACAGTACCATACTTGAATAAACAAAATAATTTTTCTGGTGTCGCGACTGTTGATATTAAACTTAGTGGTTTGAATAGTCTTTTTAAAAAACATGTTAAATATAATAAAGGTTATATTTTTGCAGTTGATCGAAATGATGTTTTTTTGTCATTCCCCGAAAATAATGAAATCAAACCCTATAAACTTATAAACAATAAACGTGTTGGAGAATATTTCACACTAAAATATTTTGTTAAAAAGTACAATGCATTTTCTATTTATGAAAATCACATAAAAAATGAGCGTATTAAATATTCTCATAAATTATTAAATGCAGATAGCATTAATAATTTATCGTCTAAAATCGACAAGGCGAGTTATCAAATCGAAAAATCAGAAGCCATTCGTATCGCAACAGATATAAAAATCCATCCTCTAACATTTAACGATAATAATTCAACTATTCTCTATGTTAGCCATGATCCCGTTTTAAAAACGGATGCTATAGCATCAATTCATTATCTCCCAAAATATCACTGGTTTGTTGCAGTTGTAACACCTCGTTCTATTATGATGACTAGAGTGGACAACACAATAAAAAATATTTTTATATGGATACTCTTGAGCGTATTGATAATATTTATTATGGTTTATCTGATTTTTAATAAAATTATAATGAGCCCTCTTAAGATAATTCGCAAAGTATTAGAAAAAAATATAAAGGCAGATAATTCCAAGCCCCTTCCTGTTACCAGTAACGATGAAATAGGGCAGCTTGCTACTCTGTTTAACCAATATAGTAGTATGATAGAAAAATCACGACTAGAAGCAGATAACGCCAATAATGCTAAATCCGAATTTCTATCACGTATGAGCCATGAATTACGTACACCGTTAAATGCTATTATCGGATTTTCTCAATTACTTGAAATGGAAGATGACTTTAACAAAGACCAAAAAGAAAATATTCATGAAATATATACCGCTGGAAACCACCTGTTATTACTAGTTAACGATCTGATTGATATATCACGAATCGAAAATGATGTTGAGTTTCTCGATATCAAACCAAACAAACTTGAAACAATAATTCAAGAAAGTATTAACATGGTTAAACCCATTCAGAAAAAATATCATATTTCAATTGATGCTAATCTGGAAAATTGTCATGACCTTTGTGTAATAGTTGATAATACTGCTGCAAAACAAGTATTTATTAATGTTATGACTAATGCAATCAAATATAGTAACGAAAATGGTAATATCATAATTAACTGTAGAAAAAATGATTCATACGCTCAAATTGATATAACGGATAATGGCATTGGAATCGAGCACGATAAATTAGAGAGTATATTTGAGCCTTTTAATCGACTGGGTAAAGAATTCTCTGATATAGAAGGAACTGGAATTGGCTTATACGTTACAAAAAAATTACTCGAAGATATGCAAGGTACAATAACAGTAACGAGTGAACCAAATAAAGGCAGTACCTTTACAGTAAAACTACCTATCTCAGTAATTTTAGCGCAGAATATCAATGAACCAGATACTAATACCAGCAGCATTATTGAAAACCCCGAAAAAATAAATATTCTTATAGTAGAAGATATTCAATCAAATCAGAAAATTATACAACGCCAAATACAATCATTCGGATTCTCGTCTGAAGTTGCCGCTAACGGTGAACAAGCATTAGTATTATTGAATAAAAATAAATATGATCTGGTTTTAACTGATTGCACCATGCCAGTTATGGATGGCTACCAACTAACAAAGTTGATACGAGCTCATAAAAATCATTCCATTGCAACTATTCCAATTATCGCTTTAACGGCTAATGCCATGTTAGAGATCGAACAACGCTGTCTTGATGCTGGCATGAGTTCCTACTTGTCAAAACCCATTGATATCATGCAATTAAAACAACAAATCGAGCACTATCTTATACAAGCCAATGAGTAACTAATTGTAAACACTACACAATACAAAAATTCAAAATATTACCTTCACACTGTGTCATTATTTCTTTATTAATATTTATCAAACTCGAAAATATAATTATTACTTAATCCTGCTTTAATATACCTTAAATTACACTTAATATAAATATACAATCATAAATGTAAATATCAAAATAATAATTTATTCTTTCACTCTGTGAGAAATGTCACAAAAAATTCACACTACACTAATAATCCCTTAAT
>JBGMQW010000252.1:0-1140 GCA_048060815.1 Thiohalomonadales bacterium
ATATTTTGAATATTATTATTGATTTCATTTGTTGTTACCATCATTCCAGTAATTAAAGATTGTGCTTCAATCATGTTAGGACTGCGTTCAGGAATACAACAGGTTTTAGCGATTGAGTTAATAACCTGATTACATTTTTCTAATGCTCTATTAGATTCTTCAATTAATTGCTCATTATTATTTAATACCATTTAGACTCCTGTTTCATTAATTTGCCACCAATCGGTGACTTATATTTGACACCAACTGGTGGCATAAGTCAAGTTGCGCTATAATGGCGCTAAGATATTCATATAGTGCTGTTTTAACTAGGTTATTTTAAAAATGGGTCGACAAAAATCCTACTGTCGTGAAGATTTACTGGAAAAAGCAATGATGCTTTTTTGGGAAAAAGGCTATAGCAAAACATCAATGGCCGATCTTGCACTCGCAACGGGGGTTGATAAGAAATGTTTGTTTCGTGAATTTTTAAACAAAGAAACTTTGTTCGAAGAAGTATTAGAGCTTTATACTGCATGGGATTACCAGCATTTTGAAACCTTGTTTAATACCAAACCATTAGGATTAAGTAACATCATAAAATTTCTTCACGGTATGACCGTAGATCATGGTGGCCGAGGCTGTTTGTTAAATAAGTCCATCGTGCAACGAAATTTAATTACCACAAAACACTTTGCTATTATTAAAAAAACAATAACCCATCTGGAAGCAAGTTTTCTTAAGAATCTTAAGGCCGCGAAAAAAAACGGAGAACTAAAAAATAATTCTACCATTGAGGAATTAGCCAAATATCTTGTTTACAGCACACAAGGTATTTCAACCATGAGTTTATATGAATCTGTAGAAGGTAATGTAGATAAAGTAGTAAAGTCTATTATCGCATCATTGTAATTAACCTGAACTCGGGATAAGCCTGCAAAAGACTGTGTGCCGCAGGTGATAATTTAAACGTCTTATTTTATTTAGCAATTTTGATAGTTTGCTATGTTAACATTCAACTTACTATTATTTATTGACGGGTCAATATCTACTTGACAAAGAGTTTCGTCACGTCTCTAGTATTAACGCTATATTTAAAAGGACTTAAATAAAATGTCAAAAACAATTCATTCTGCAGCAAAATTTTTAAGTCAAATTATT
>JBGMQW010000252.1:1240-4225 GCA_048060815.1 Thiohalomonadales bacterium
AATGCCTACAAAGAGGCAGGGGATGCCAAAAAAGCAATAGAACTGTATATTTCTGCTTTAAGCATAAATTCAAATAAAGAAATAGTAAAACTAAACCAGCGTACGGCAAAGGAGAATATTTTAGCAATATTACTCGCTCCTGTTGAGCTGTATGCAGCGAATGGAATGTATAATGAAGCCAGTTTAAAGCTGAATACATTAATTGATGATAATAAAATAACCATCAACTCTATTCCCAAAAACCTTGATTTTTTGTTAGATAGTAAAAGATTATTTTTTAAGAGAATTAATTTGTTTCGTAATAACTGGGGGACAATTTCTCTCTATATTTTGTTTCTGTTTTTTTTAATATATCTTCTACTTCATTTTATTCGAACGATTCGGCAACCATTTTTATTCATTGAGGACTTTGATGATAGTGGTGTAGATACTAAAGGTATGTCAGCCTTTGCTGCAATGATGCGAACACGCTTATTTCGGCTTTCTGAAACCTCTCAATCTGGCAATAAAATAGAACAAATAAACGCAAGTATTGCGAAATTTAATATTCCGGCTGAAATACAAGCTGCTGTTCCTGTAAAACTGTCATGGGTAAAGATTATCCCCTGGCTACTTTCTCTGATTTTTAAACGGGATATTGTGCAACTTACAGGTTATTTACATAAGCCTGGCAAACGTGGGCCTGGCGTTACTCTGCAATTAGCAAAAAATAAACATATCATTAAAAGTGAAACATTGTGGCAAGAAGATTTTACAGGTCGACAATCAGTCGACAAAGATGAGCAAATCGCCACATATTACCGGTTGTCTGATTATGGAACGATTTGGCTTTTATTTAATTTACCGCAATTATTTCTATCAAAAAAGAAGAAATTACTTGGAACTGATCGCTGGTATACTTATGCACTATTTCGAGCAGCTTATCATGCAGAAAAGGACCATAATCCTGACGCAGCAAAATTACTGTATTTAGAAGCGATCAGTTTAGATCCGAAATTTTATGCGGCTTATGTTAATTTAGCTGTGCTGGAAAATAAAGATTATAGCGATATTGCAATTGAACTTGTCAAATTCGTGGTAAAAGAATTAACGAATGAAAAGAATATAAAGGTCAGTGGAATGCTCGATCCAACCTTATATATAGCCTGGAAAAATTTAGTGGTATGGACCTACGAGAAAGATGACAATAGTAGTTTGGATATTGCCAAAAAAGATGTGGATGATCTTTTGGCCCATATGGATAAGTGCTTTCACATATTTAATAAAATAAAAAAATACACACTGTTGGAATCTGAAAGAAACAATGATATAAAAGCATATTTTAAAAGGATTAAACCACAAATTGAAGCAATATCTATTGGTTTGCAGATTGAACAGGGTTATATCAGCGAAGGGATAAAGCAGTTAAAAAAACTTGATAAAGCTGAAGGAGATAAATTCATTTATGGTGTACGATATAATCTCGCATGTACTTATACTATCTTGGCTACGAAATGTGATAATCAAGAAGACTTGAATATCCAGGAAAAATATCTAGAAATAGCACTTGAACATCTTAAACATGCCTTTTGGCTGGGCGACCAAATTTATAAGGCCAAGGAAGATAAAAGTTTGAAGATGTTGAGAGAGCATAAATCAACAAAGAAAAAATTTCAGGATATTATTAAACCATTCGAAGATAAGAGCGGTAGAAAGAACTTAACCGACTCAGACCCTCTATAAAAGAAGAGTTATAGCTGTACACTCTCTTTTTATTTATCGAGCAGAACTTTTGCTATAAAAACTACCTACAAACTCTCAAGAGTAATTATATAACCATTACTGAATTTTTCTTGCACAAATTTTATTGAGATGATAATTCCATTTTGTTCAATATTGAAGGTATCCACTGAACGAAATTGCGGTGTACCATTTATATCTTGTTCATCGTTTGTTACTTCATATATTATCGTCCCATTTCCAGCATCAGTAACTTTCCAACTAGTTATATAAACTGAGTTATCAGAGCACCGTACAGTGGGCATAATTCCTGTATCACCTACCTTACCAATAAGAGGTAGTTTCCCAAGGGAATCGGGAGTACAAATTATCCCATCCAAATTCACACTGGAAATAAAATTTCTGTTGATATCAGTATAATTTGTAGTTTTAAATGATTGAGATTGATTTAAAGTATTACTAACTGCGTCGAGTAAAATGTCTGTAGGAGTTACTAATATACCTTGTAACATTTCTTCTTTACGGTTAATTCTTTCTATTGATCCAGTATAATTAACACCATCAGAACTACTACCTTTTAGTGGCACAGAGTAAACTGAACCAAATGGGAGACTAGAATTCATTTTGGCTAAACTAAAAGTTGTACCTTCAACTGTCTTGCCACTGTTATCACTACCACCACATGAAATTAACGATAAACTAAAGGCAACAAGTAAAGTATTAATTATCTGTTTTTTTGTAACTATCATATCCATATCCTCATATCATTCCCTAAAGTACGATTTAAAAAAATATTAAAGTATTGCGAGTCTAGAAAGTATTACTACATTCAACTCATTATTATAGAAAAATTAGTCTACATGATTGTAATCATTAAGTTATAGACTGATAACTTTTCACGTTCAATTCCTAGCTTCATGTCTCGAATTGTAAAATCCTAAACAGTATGAGCTTGATTAGTTTATTCAATAATTATAAATACTTTTAAATTGTAATTATTAATTTTGAGAATAAAAACATCTTTTGTTGTATACCAAGAATCCGGGTAAGTGTTTAACCCGGAGTTCCTGGTTATGAATCACTAGTTATTATCAAAACTCCTAGTAGTCCTTATTGTTAGTGTTTACGACTATCAATTTTCGTTTTGTTACTTTCGTGGCTACCAGAATTTCCGCGATTATCACCACCACTGTTATGACTGCCTCTGTCATGACTTCCAGGATTTACTCCAACAGGAGTAGGATTCATTCCACCAGGAGCAGGATT
>JBGMQW010000253.1:0-4218 GCA_048060815.1 Thiohalomonadales bacterium
ATTCGACAAAAGCTGAACTGCTGCTATGTTATAAATATAAATCGGTAATTAATCCGAACAACAGGATTCATGATTTTTATTTATAATAAAAAAAAACACGAATTACACAACTTACTTTCGAGTACTGCTCTTTTTGTGTTAACCGCATTTTCTATCACACTGCATGCCGGAGATATTCCTGGCTTACCTGTAGTACAACCACCAGGTTTGCAAGGTGACTTACAACTACAAGCCGGTAATGATTTTTTCAGTATTTTAAACAACACTGATGATTTTCGCACCCAGCAATTCTCACTCTCTGGTTTCGTAACCGATCGGTGGTTATTAGTAGTGGATCAAAGTATTTTAACTGTACGAGGTCCAAATCGTACTAAACCCGATCCAGCCGGTACTGAAGGCCGACTGGATCAATTTAGTATTTCGATGGCTTATCAATTTTACGTTAAGCAGTCACAATTAAACATCGACCAAATTTTAATTGGCACCGGATTACGCAGTGTTGGAGAATTTAATGGTACAAAAATTCAACATGGTGCACACCGATTATTTAAGGAGGAGTCAATTACACTACCCTATGTTACTACCGAACGTACTGATGCTGTAGTTTGGCTACGTGCCAGTCGGCAACACTATTTTACCAATAATTCAAAAGACTCAAACTGGCAGCCAGGTTATTGGCTGGATGGCTCGGCCTTATTAAGTTCGGATGGCCAATCAGACGGCACGCTCGGTATTTATGGCTTACTGCATTATAAGTATTGGGATTTCTGGACTGGACTGCGAGGTGACTGGCGTACCGGTTATGATCGTGACTTCGTACAGAAATTAACTGCCGAACAGGAACGTGGTTTTGCAATCGCAGTTGGAATTTCGATAGGGCCGCTGCGCCTAGAAACGGTTGAAGGTATTGCAGGTAACGAGAATAGTTTTGGTCGCATGGTATTAACTGCATCGGGTGACAAAGCGGTAAACCCGGATAGTAAGGGCGCATTATTTGCGTATCAATTTTCACTGCTTAATCCCGAGATAGCACTGCAAACACAATTTCGTTGGTCGGCACCAGGTTGGCGTTTTACTGATAGCGCACGTTATTCTTTGGTGTTTGATCATCGTTACGGAACACCGGCTTTTAATAATTCGCCGACACAATTTAATATCAGTAATCAAACTGTTGTTGGAGTAGAAGCCACCGTTATCGGCACATCCATGAAAAATTGGTTGCAACCCTACCTCATGCTCGGTGCAGGTAATCGTTCGGAGTATATCGAAGGAAATGGTATTTTGTCAGGACAACAATCAAAAAAAGTAAACAGTGAAGTTTTGGTTGCTGATCTCGGTGTCCGATTTTATCTTTTGGGTAAAACAAATAGCTGGATGATACAATTGCAATTAGGTTTTACCGGCTGGTATCCATTACAGAAAAAACAGGTTATTTTTAATGGTGAATCGGTTACTGTGTTGAAAGCAGACACTTCTGGAATGGCCGGTGTAAATTTTATGTTTTATTATTAATGAATCTGAGCTGTGTATTTGGTAAGCAAACATGGCATAATCTGGTCTATTTCCTTATACTCCGCTCGCATAAACCTTGATGTTCTGGGTAAATGATTTATTATATCCGGATATTATTACTCAACGGTATATTAACCTGTTTTAAGGACATCATGATTAACAAAAAACTAATTTCTTTAGCTGTTGTGACCGCTATGGTTACACCGGTAACTGCATATGCTAAACCAGAAATCACATGGTTAGGTTATGCTCAATTAACTGCAGAAGCTCTGGACGAGAAAAAACCCACTAATCAGGATAGCTTCGTATTCGGAGTTGATCGTGCTCGCCTCGGCTTTAAGATTACGGATAAAAATGTCTTCGGTAATCTTCAGATTGATGTCAATAAAGATGGAAAAGACGAAAATGGATTTATGGAATTAATCAAGGATGCGGAGGCTGGTTACAAATATGGCAGTACCGACTACATCAAAATCGGCCAGTTTAAAACTCCCGTCGGTATGGACTTCAACACTCCGGAAAATAAACTGGACATCACAAAATTGGGTATGGACAGTAAACTGGTACTCGAACGTTCCCAGGGTATTATGATGAGTGGTCGTAATTCTAACGGTGGTGTAGGATATGATATTTTCTATGGTAACGCTACTCCACGTTCAGCTGCGGTAACGGGTAACCCTGATAGCGTTGGCCGGGACAAAGCCACTGCATTTCGTATTATGTTTGATAGTGGTGAAAATTTTCACATAGAAATCAGTACCGGCAAAAGTGAGAATGCAGCTGGTACAATAAATAGTGCAAGTTACTCCGTGAATGACCTTGCATTTAATTTTAAAACGAATACTTTTACTGTGAAGGCTGAATATATTGAAGGCAAAGATGTGCTCGGCATTAGTGACCGGGATGAAGAAGTCTATTTTGTGCATTTAGGTTACACAATTAGCAAGACTTACGAAGTGTTAGGCCGCTACTATAAAGCCTCAGCAGATGCCTATGGAACAACAGTTAAGAGCGATTTGAGCAATCTCTATCTGGGTATTAACTTATTCCTTGGCAGCACTAAAACCAATGGTCGATTACAATTGAACTACGTAATTGCTGATGGCGATACGATAGGTACATCCAATGAATTCTCTGGTGTGAGTACGGGTTACATGGATGACGCCATTCTGCTTCAATACCAGGTGTCTATTTAACCTGAACTCGGGATAGTCAAATTGATCAAGGTGATCAAGGGGTCAGCCAGCTTTGAACGATCAAGGGGTCAGCCAGCTTGATTTATTGAGTCAATTCCAGTACGTTAAGCGTTAAGTAATGTCGTCTTCCAAGAAGATAGAACATCATGATTTTTATTCCTGAATCAATAAGTCTGATTGCTCTTTCATGGTCTTTGGTTGCAATGGCCGATCCCGGGTTAACAGGATATTAAGCAGATTATTCTGGAAGCTGATATTACCGGCCAGGTTATCGTGTGTTTCGCACAATAAAATTGAATAATCCATCGGGAAGTTGCTATAACGATGCCGTGGCATGGTTGGGTCAAGCAATTCACGTGCGAACAACGAATTTCAAGGGGTCAGCCAGCTTGATTTATTGAGTCAATTCCAGTAAGTTAAGCGTTAAGTAATGTCGTCTTCCAAGAAGATAGAACATCATGATTTTTATTCCTGAATCAATAAGTCTGATTGCTCTTTCATGGTCTTTGGTTGCAATGGCCGATCCCGGGTTAACAGGATATTAAGCAGATTATTCTGGAAGCTGATATTACCGGCCAGGTTATCGTGTGTTTCGCACAATAAAATTGAATAATCCATCGGGAAGTTGCTATAACGATGCCGTGGCATGGTTGGGTCAAGCAATTCACGTGCGAACAACGAAGGTTTGGTGACACGTCCATCACCGGGTTCAAGCATGAGTTTTTCGTAATCCAGACCGGGTACGGGGTTGGTGATATCATCCGGATTTAGTCGTAACATTGATTTTCCGTTGACCTCCTCGATCACAATGTGTGCCGGGGTTGGTTCGCAGTCACCACCGAAGACCACATGCCGTATCTCACGGTGCTCCACCGGTACGGTTAATGACCAGACAAAACGCCTTGCTCGTTCGAGATGTTTTTCAAAATAACGTTCTAGTACTTCAAGGTAGGCAGCACCCTGCTCCGGGGTTGGGTAGCGCTTAATGATACGTTTACGGACTTCCGGATCAAAGATCGACCATTGAAAACGACGCCAGATATTCACATCGAACAAGTCACGATCGAGTACTGCACCATTAGCACTAAGTACAACGTTACGTATCGGATGCGGAAACAACTGGTAGATACTCGGCATGGTAGCAATTGTTTCAGTTGAGATACGACTCATACCGATCTTCATGCCCTGCAAAAACTCACTCAATGCACTAACTGAACCAAGATTGGGTGTTCCGAGCAAGATTACCTTGCGTACCCTTTGAATACCATGATCGTTCATCGGGAAATCGTTGCTATCCAATACATCAGTGGTGCCATAACGCAGATAATAACGCGTGGCTAGCCCCCCCATACTGTGCGCTACGATATCAACCTTTAGATCAGGCTTCGAGTAATCCTGTCGAATTTGGTCGATCAGTTCATCCAGACGGCGCGCGGTCTGGACATTGTCCTGACGCCAATCATATACCAAAACGTAATAACGTCGTCGACCGTCAGTCACTGACTCACCG
>JBGMQW010000254.1:0-4203 GCA_048060815.1 Thiohalomonadales bacterium
TATTTGAAAGAATTGCATGGTCTCGTCCAAAATAACGAGTGAATATATATTTTGCCGAGATACCTAATTTTTCTAAATAACTTTGCACGTTTAATGCTCTTTGTTTACTAACTGTAGTACTTTGGGTTTTATTGCCAGTATCATCGGAATAACCTGACACTATTATATGTTTACTCTTTTTATTTTTTTTAATTTTAATAACTAACACCTTCAATTTATCTTTTGCTGCTAAATTCAAGGTGGCTGAATTTGCTCCGAAATATATTGTATAAGGATCGGGATCTTCAACAATTTTCGTGATTTTAATTGGTTTCGGCCTTGGTTTCGGTTTGGGTTTTGGTTCAGGCTTAACCACAACCGGTAATGGTTGTAATGGTAGACTTGCAACACATTTTAAAAATTTTGGTAAACGTTCTCTAAAATTGATTGGAGAAATTGAAACTTGTATATCATCATTTTTATCCATCCAACTTTTATATGTTAGTGTCGGAAACATACCATCTTCTAATTCGGTTATAACTTGCAGTGATAATGTATGTTCTAAAGTTAATGTTTGATTATTCGCTTGTAGTTTAACTTTTCCCATTGGACGAAGTAATGTCACATGGTTCCATTTTGGTGGTATGGCAGTCATTTTTGCAGTTATTATTTGTTCAGGAACACGAATTATATATATATTAAATTGCAAACCTTTATCGCGATATTTTTGCTCAAATTCAGCTACACCATATAAAGGTATAAGCTGACGTATCTTGCAGGTCGTCCTGGATGCGATGACTTTCCAATCAGCTTGATTCAATTTCTGACCATACACGACAATATTCGCACACAAAGGTGCAGATAGACAGAACGTCAGAAAACCTGAAATAATTTGATAAAGTGACAATTTCATACTTAGTGTAATCGACAAATTAATAAATTACTTTAGTATTGTTTAATTATCAATCACTTAGAAATATTTTTAGATGGCAATGTGGTAATTAATAGGCATACAGAAGAACCTGTGGAACCCTAAAGATTAGGGATATACGATCCAATATGCATTTGTTGATAATTGATGGCTTTGTTCATCTCTTTTAAAACAGAAATACGTTCTTTTTTGTCCAGGTTGGATATATAACTCATAAATACTCTATTGTCCTCTACAGTCCACTTTCCCTGTCGTATTGCATGAATTACGGTCGTATCAATTGCATCTTTAGGACTTTCTGCATCGATATTTGCATTCGCTGCAATGCTATGTTTGATAAGTGGAAATGACAGAGTCTCCTTTGCGTCAATTTCTTTTTCATCATTAACACACGATACTGATTTCGTTACTTGAGGCGTTAGTGCAGCAACATTCACATTAACTGACTTTTGTCCTAATAGATAAGCAAGAGCAATTAAGAAAATTACAAATGTAATAGTAAACACTGAAATCAATATACGCATCATATGCTGATGTTTTTCCTAAATTTAACCAGTTTTATAGTTTTATTTAATAACTAAAATACAAAATGACTTTCAAAATATTATTCTTACTATTCCAAATAGTGGCAAATAAATCAACCTTACCCGTAATATGTTTTATAAGAAAATCTGTACTTTTACAAGTAGAAACCCAAAATAATTGGAAAATAATTTATTTGTTAAATACTAGTTAGCGTTTTTAACATATATATGAATTTTAGACTGCTTTATTAGACTTAGTTTAATAATCTTAATCGTTTATGCCTAGCCTGGATCATAAAACCAGAGTGATGTTGAATTTTGTTATAAAAGTCAAAAGCTATTATTTATACATTCTTGTTGTGTATAAGAGAAAGTACTAATAATATTTTATATTTTTTCCTTGGCACTCTTGACGCCTTGGTGTTTCAAATGCGGTTCTTTCCAGGAATACGCTGAATAGTTATCAACAGATTAAACTTATAGAATAATAAATTATTTGTAATTCTCTCAAAAAAAAGCAAATAATTTTTATTCTTCTATACTTAGGCAGATAAACCGCGACTGTGGTAAAAATAATAACATTTTAATTAAGGAATTTTTTTGAATATTTGGAATTGGGGTATGTGGATTTCATGTATACTAATTTTTGCATCAATTTTTATTGCAGAACCGCTGTATGCAGAAAACAATGATTCCTTTTTATCATTATCACTGGAAGAGTTGTCACAAGTAAAAATCACCACTACTTCCAAGTATGAAGAACAAATAGATGATTCCCCTGCAAATATTCATGTTTTTACACGAAAACAAATTCAACAACGCGGTTACCGTAATGTAGAAGATTTATTACAAGCTTTACCGGGTGTTTTTGTACAAAAATATTCAATTTTAGGCATTTACAATAGCGTAACCTTTCGTGGTGCCCTGGGTAATAATAAATTTCTTATTCTCCAGGATGGGGTGCGATTGAATACTCCCGCAGGAGAAACCGCCCCGATTGGAACTAACTATCCATTATATTATGCGAAACAAGTCGAAGTGTTAATGGGCCCTGCTTCTGTAGTTTATGGTGCTGATGCGTTTATGGGGGTGATTAATATCATCACTCTGGATAATGAGGATGAAAATCTGGTTGAATTATCCGTTTCGGCAGGAAACGATAGTTATGCTGAAGGTTATGCGCAATGGCATCATAATTTTGATCAGGATTCGAATTTAAATTTGGGTTTTCAGGCATTTCATTCACAAGAATACCAATTCGCTGAAGATTTCCCCGAACTATATAATGACCCGTCAAAAAGTTATCAATTTGCTCCGACACAGGATTTTCAATTTTTTGTAAACTACCGATTAAATTCTAACTGGCAGTTCGGTTTGAATAATGTCACGCAATCTTCCTCCTCATACTTTACCGCAAGACCCGAGTTTAGTACATTTGATAAAGGTGCAAGAGAAAAAACACATCAAACAACCATTTATACACGATTCTCAACGAAAATCACAAACGAACTTCACTCCAGTACATTATTAACATTAATGAGATATGAGCTCAATAACGACAGTTATTATCGCGATAATTTTACGGGAGGTGTACAAGGTTTTAAATATGCAAAATCCGATCGTATTTCCTTAAATCAGGATTTTGAATATAAACTGAATAACAAACATTTACTTTCCGGCGGTGTGGTTTATGATTATTTTGATACCATACCAAGAAGTGCAGATTTGCCATCACCTTATGATACTTCAAAAGATCCGTCAGAGCAGAACCTTAATTATCTAAAGACTACGCTGTCAATTCAATTTTTTGAAAAACAATACTACAATACTGGAATTTATGTTCAGGATAACTGGGAAATAAATCAACAATGGCGGCTGGTAACAGGTTTACGCTTCGATGATAATTCTTTTTATGGTAATAGCACTAATCCACGTATCAGCGTTATTCACAAATACGATGATCGTAACCTGTTTAAACTATTATATGCACACGCATTTCAGGCTCCGGGCCCGGATCAGGCATCAACACATTTTGGTGGTTTTTCGGGTCAAACTAATACTTCTGGTGAATTTATCTCAGCTACACCGTTTCGAGTACCCAATCCGAATATAAAACCAGAGACAATTAAAACCCTGGAGTTTAATTATGAGTTAAAGATTAACAAAAATACCCAGCTAAAAATCGCACCGTATTTTAGCCGGATTGATGATGCCATATTACGAAAAAATGATGCCGTAGCTGATCAGGCTATTCCAGGCGCCGAGTTACAACAAACATTAAAGCTTGCAAATGTTGGTAAAAAAGAAATTTACGGTGTTGATTTCAGTATCGACAATCAAATTCATTCAGGTTCATGGTACTACCAAAATTGGGCTTCGTTCAGTGTGCTGGACGGAAATATGACTGACAAGGGTCAAAAAATAGAATTACCGATGGTATCTCGTTATAAATTTACCGCTGGTAGTACCATTATCTTTCACAAAAACTACTTGCTAACACCAAAGCTATACTGGATAAACACAACGACCAGTAATCAGCGCGATTCTAATGACACCAGTAAAATGTTGCATGTACCGTCATATTTTTTAATGGATTTACACGGTGAAGTAAAAGTTACAACTAATTTTTCGGTAAAACTTGATATCTACAATCTATTTGATGAAACTTTTGTTAATGCACCATTTTCAAATCAATTTTTTACATTAAACCAGGCTCCCCAACCCGGACGGCTTGGTGTTTTTAGCCTGTCATACAGGCTATAGAAAACT
>JBGMQW010000255.1:0-4202 GCA_048060815.1 Thiohalomonadales bacterium
TATAGTCTGGCCAAATTGATATAGTGATGCGAGTTCAATATCATAATCATTCTTTATTAGTGCTTCCTGGTATTTACTGTGCAAATCTTCTGCAGGAAATAGTGATTCAATATTTTTAAATAAGTAAGCCAAATCTTTTGCATCTCGCCCTGGATGTTGGGCATGCCGTTCTTGCCATGCAAATAACTTCAATGCACATAATGCTCTTGGACTTATAACAGGAACCGTAATGGTATTGTTGACACTAACAGAAATTGCATCTTTATATGCACTGGCAAATCCTCTAACTGTCATCAATTCATCATTATGAGGTGGCCAGTAAACTTGTTTGATACCCGTTTCAACACCACCAAAAGGCACTAGATCAAATAATAAATTTTTACTTGTAACAAATCGTTTGGTTGGTTTTTGAAGTGGCTTTAAATCATCTTGTTCTGACAATCGAAGACATAATTTTTCATAATGTTCCCAACTTTCTACTTGAACTGCAAAATCAGTGTCTTCAGTTGCTATACCCCTAGGCCAATCATACACTTTTTCTAATAACAATATTCTTGCTGTTGCACCAACCATTAACCATGGCACATTTTCTTCTTCTGCGGCTGAGGAAAATAAATCTAATAGTTGATAAAAATTTTCATCAACTTTTACACGTTCAGTCTGTGGCAAGGTATTTCTCCCAGATTATTTCTGCCGCGTCTAATTGACGTGCATCACCTGTTGCCATGAGATCGGCATATATTAGTAGTGGTGGGCAAAGTCTTTGCTCTGTGTCGATTTTCGCTTTATCAATTTTTCCTATTTCTTCAACCTCAAAATTCCAGAAGGGTTCCAACAATTCAAAGTTTCCAAGCTCATCTTTGGCTGGCTGTATTATTTGAGCAAACTTTGTGAACTCTGGCCTGCCATATACTGTGACAAATTCAGGATAAAGGTATCGAGTTATAACCGCAGCCGCTGCTTCCCCTCCTAACCATATATTTAGCTTTTGCCATTGCTTATGATCGAGCTCTTTCCACCAGTCAGTTTGCATTACCTTAAAACGTTGCGGTTTGAGCTGAGGACGCAATTCCAATGGATAAGCTTCCGCCCATAGTTTAATTAATTTATTTTTATTTTCCAGCACCAAACCTTTTTTCTTGCTGCGGTATAAGTAGCCCAATTGCTCAAGATCTTTAACAACATTTGTAACTGTGCCTAACGCTACTCCAGCTTTGTCTGCAATTTCACGATAGGGTGCATTAACAAATTCAGGTCGACACAATAAGGCAAATATTACTTTTAATCCTTTAGCCCTGAAGGCTCGAATAGTTTTTTCTTGTGGTTTGGTTTTTAGCTTACGGCCGGTAATATAGACAAACGTATTAGTGCCCTGTAAATAAGCATTACCGGCAGTATCAATAAATAGAATATCATTTTCTTTTAGCGTTTCTGCCAATTGTGGTGTTACATAACGTGTTACTAAAATGACAGGCCGATGAAATCTATTAAGTTGTGCAATAACATTCAATAAAGTCGCTGGTCGAATAGTTGCTTTAACTTCAGCAATTAGTGGTTGCATATCCCCTATTTTAATTTCTGCATCTGCTTTCTCCCCATCTAAATTAAGCTGGGTATGTATTACTATTGCAGCTGTAGCCGTGACACCTTCATATGCTGCCAAAGCTTCTTTTAGTAATAGATTTTGTTGAATGTCCTGGGGTTCCATTTTATCACTCGTAACCAAGATTGATTATGTACATTATATTTAATTGTACACGTCACGTGAACGATGTCAATATTTGTACATAAATAGTATAAGTTAGAATGAAATCTTACTAACCCTTTGAAATTCCTTTATTTATAATTTTTTCAGTTTTTATGCTTATTTTTACTCGCGCGCACATCAAGCATTGCTGCGGCAGTTTCTTCATTAGGTAATGTCACGTCAAATGGTAAACCACGTTTCGATACCACCACACAGGTAAAGATATTCACAACCTCAGAAAAATTAAGATCTAAAGCAGTTAAAATTTTGTTTGCGTAACTTAGATTCTCGCTCCTACAAAATTACTTGTATAAATTTAGCAACCACAAAAATATTTAGAGCGTCTTCGGGGTCAATTTATAAATAGAATATTCCTAACGATCAATAAAATCGCCAAGGAATATAGCTTGTCGTGTTGGATGTTGGTAGATTCCATCGACAATTATGTAACCTAGATTTTCGAGCATAGCAATCAGGGTTAAATTACAACTGTGGTTGTCACCAATGATATCATATTTATTATTATACTCATTTATATCTCCAATGTATTAACCCCATTCCAGGCTTCTGCACCTCTTATATGTATACTGTATTCACAACTACGTTTCAGATAGTCAAACAGTGGTGTCTCCCAATTTGTGGTCGGAACATTACCAAGCACTCGATTAAGCTCAAAAGAAAATAACTTAGGTGCAAATGAATTTAATCGTTGCCAATTATCAACTATTAAATCGTGCTGCTTTTCAAGTAAAAATCCCGTTGGAATTTTGTCACTTTTTTTACCATTAATTTTACTTTCTGATGGCAACAAATTCCATAAATCATTATTACCCCAAAGTGAAAAAGGCAAAACGTGATCAACAGCAAGTTGTTTACTGGTTATGTGTTGGCCACTCCACACACACAGTAATGTTGTCTGTTTAAGATAACATTTCCTTGCAACAGCTACTTCACGTTCTACCACTGGCTTTATAAGAAGCAGCCCAAGTATTTCACCAACAATAAGGCCAGAAGATAATTTTGATGTTAATTCAGCCCAACGTAGAATAAGTGCATCTTGTATCCAGTAACCTGTTAGACAAAACTCTTTCCATAAATTCGATTCACAATAGATGCATTTGGTATTCTTATTATAACTAAACATCTCACCTTGTTCGGCATGTTTAATTGGCCCCGTCACAATGGCTCCCCGAATATCAGACCTTGCTATTTTAAGAAGATTCTGAGCTTCACTAGAAAGATTACCCGAACGAAAATCAATGGCAAAAGCATCAAGCCCACCTAGTGTTCGATAATGAGTAACTAGTTCGTTCAAACTGTTACGAAACTTTAGTGGCTTACCTGCTGGCTCTGTTCTAATTTGAGGTACAAATTTAGGAGATGCAATAATTGGCCAATAATAAAATAACCACCGTTCAATCATCAACTCAATCGGTATTCCTACTTTTCCAGGAAGTGACCAATCAAATACTCTATCATCCGCATTTGAAATATCACAAAAACCTCTTAAAAGCGCTAATTTGTAGGTTGCTACTTTCTTGTCACGACTTAATACACGTTGGATTCGATCAAGGGGACGACCAATAGCATTAGATTTTTCGAATAACAGTGTAATCCAATCATGGTCAATGCGTTTAAGCGAATCTGTATTATACCACCGACTGATTAAACTTAGGCCTAACCGCTCCGCTAGTAAAATTAAGCGATCAGCCTCAATGGGATTAAATAATCTTCCATCATTATCACGACAGTATTCATTTAAACCAGGACGTTCTTTAGGAATAGAAACTAATAAACGACCGGAAATTTTTAGAGCATCGCGTAATGACAATAGGGAATCAAAAAGTAAATTTTCTGGAAGATGCATCAAAACTGCAGAACATACGATTCCATCAACTTGTTCACTATAAGTGAGTGTAGGTAGCATACCAGAGAGCAATTTATCTTCAAGTTCTGGGTATTTTGATATTGCGAGAGAACGCAATGCATTAGATGGTTCAATTCCACTAGCATTATAACCAAGGGATATTAAATGACGTAAATCACGAGCACTACCAGCACCAACATCAACTACGATAGATCCAATTGGAAAACTAGCTTGAAAATATTCTGATATACCACTATTTACTGATTCATATCGTTCGAAGACAGAATTTGCATTATTCTCATAATATTTGTGCGTTAACTCATCCACTAATAATCTTCTAACCTTAGTTATTCATTGACAATTTAAATGTATTTTTATTCTGACCCTAATTATTAACAAGTTGTAGTGTAGTTTATCGATTGGAAGGTACATAACGGTTTATAATAACGAATTAAAGGAATATAGAGCCTAATTTTTTCGTTCCCTTTTTTTTATTATTCATTAGTAATGTAATTAAATATTGTATCATCAACAGGCTGATTCATTATAAATTTTACCTTAACTACTGACACACTCTTATTTTTATCG
>JBGMQW010000256.1:0-4184 GCA_048060815.1 Thiohalomonadales bacterium
AAAAAACCGACTGGCAGAGAAGGGGATGGGATTTAAAAAAATGAGTTAAGGTAGTTTGCGACTATTTTGAGATGAGCCCGTCGGAGTTAACACAGCGGGGTCGACAAAATTTATTATCCGATGCTAAAAGCGTCATTTGTTACTGGGCAACACACGAGCTCGGTTTATCATCAACCGAAATTGTTAAATACCTCGAAATAAGTCAACCGGCTATTTCAAAGGCTTCCAATCGTGGTGCGATATAGTGTCAGGAATATGATATTAAAAGTGAGATATTAGGGATAAGTTAAGTTATTAAGTTATTGGTGTCCCGTATGTACCTTTTTGTAAAGTTACAGTAAACTGATACTAATTTTAGGTGAATTAGTATATTTAAAAGAAATACATGTTTTATTTATTATGTTAAAATTTTTAATCAATATTCTTTTAGTTTACAAGCTATTTATAGCTTATGATTTTATTGATCCAAATTAGAATGGAAAAATTGTATCAAATAAATGCAGGAGAAAAAATGATAAGAATAATAATGGCGCTGGTATTATTATCTATATTAATAACCGGATGTTCTACTTCCACTGAAGAAGTAGTTAATACAATTGAAAAAAAACCTCAAATTAGTAAAACAATTGTTGATGAAAATACTAAATCATTAAAACGTAAAGTGGCAATTGCTCGTTTCAGTAATGAAACGAAACATGGAAATTCTTTTCTTCTTGATGAAAATAATGATCGTATCGGTAAACAGGCGAGTGATATTTTAGCGTCTCGTCTAACTGAATCGGGTAAGTTCATTATGTTTGAACGACAAGATTTAGATAAAATTAAGAATGAGAGTGATTTATCAAAAATTACAACAAAGGTTGTAGGAGCAGATTATCTTATTCTAGGCTCTGTTTCCGAGTTTGGTCGTTCGACAACGAGTGAAGTAGGTATATTTAGCCGTAATAAAAAACAGAGAGCTAATGCGACTGTCAATGTTCGTTTGGTTGATGTGGTTACTGGACAAATTATTTTTTCGCAAGAAGGGAGTGGTGAAGCACTGTCAGAAGCAAATCGAGTTTTTGGGGTAGGCGAATCGGCATCGTATGACTCAAAACTGGATGATGAAGCATTATCGGCTGCAATTTCAAAATTAGTCAGTAATTTAATTGAAAATTTATTAGATAAACCATGGGTTGCTTACATCCTGGATGCACAACAAGGTCAGGTAATAATATCTGGTGGTAAATCTCAGGGGCTTAAGAAGGATGATAAGTTAAAAGTTATGAAACGTGGGAGAATGGTGAGAAATCCACAAACCGGTTTAGACATAGAATTACCACGTAAAGAAATTGCTCAGCTTAAGGTCATATCTTTTACTGGAAAAGGTAATAATGAAGTAACAATCTGCCAAGTGGTTTCGGGTAATATTACCGGAATAAAAATCGACCAGTTGATTGTTCAGGAATTATAAAGGTGATAATCATGAAAAAAATATTAATTATACTTTTATCTCTATTTATTATATCGAGTTGTTCCACTTATAGACAGTCCGTTCAGGTCGATGAAAAATCCTATTTATTATTAATTGGTGAACATAGAGGTAATGTTATTATTATCGATGATGGTAAACCAATAAATATTGATGACGAAACTGTTTCGTTTGATTTAAATGGAAAAACTGCAACAAAGATTCAAATTTCAACTGGTTCTCATACATTAAAAATAATGAAAAATGGAACGTTAACAGTAAATCGTAAATTTTATGTTTCGGCGGGAAAATCATTTGAGGTACAGTTGTGAGATTAATTTTATTAACTATTTCTATTTTAGTATTATTAAATGGTTGTGCAACAAAAATTAGTGAGTCTAATTTATATTGGGGTAATTATTCAGATACACTGTACATGGTAAAGAAAGAACCTGGACAAGCATCGAATGCCGCTCATGAGAAAGAATTACAATCCATTATTACAACGTCAAAAGAATTAAATTTAAGGGTACCTCCAGGTATCTATGCTGAGCTCGGGGTTTTTGCACAAAGTAGAAATGAACAAAAAATAGCTCAAAGTTATTTTAAATTAGAACAAGATACATATCCTGAAGCTGCTACGGTAATGCAACATACCTTATTAAAAAAACCAAATAAATCACAAGAGAAATCAAAATGAAATTATTTTTTTTATCGTTTATTGTAATATCAAATATAGTTTCATCTGGTTGCAGTACAGTACAATCTACAAAAGGTCAGATGTATCCAGAAATGTATAATCAGAAACCTGTAGCCATTTTAGTGATACCGGCTATAAATCATAGCACCGCAGCAGATGCTCCAATATTGTATTCATCTACTATTAATGAACCTCTTTCAAATGCAGGGTTTTATGTATTACCCATAGAAATTACAGATAAATTTTTACGAAATGAAGGTTTTACAGATGGGGTATCACTTCAGAATATTCCACCACAAAAATTTGCAGAACCATTTGGTGCAGATGCAGTTCTATATGTAACGATAGAAACATGGGATACTAATTATTTCGTATTCGGTGGTAATGTCACTGTTGGCACTGAATTTAGATTGAAGTCATGTAAAAATGGTGAAACATTATGGGCTTACAAAGATGAGATGGTTATTAATACGGGTGGCGACGGAGGTGGTGGGCTAATTGCAGCATTAGTAGCGACTGCAGTTGCAACTTCAGTGCAGGATTATGTGCCTATTGCTAGAAATATTAATAAGATAGCTTTAAAGACCGTACCCTATGGCAAATATAATAAGAATTTTGGTAAGGACCGGTTACAAAGTGTTAATGCAGAGAAAATCCCATCAAATTAATTTATTAGATGATATGATTAATAAAACTATTTTTTCATTTTTGATTTCAGGGTTAATGGTGGTGTTAGTATCAACTATAACTATCACTGAAGGAAAAGCTGAATCGAATCCAAAGATAAAAGATCAAATGGTTTGTTATGCGAGTAACACTTTAACTCTTCTAAATAAAAATTATTCGAAAAAATCTTTGACTTGTATGAAACGATCCACTCAATCTAACTATGAGTACAATAATTTAGCTGGTATTTATGCTGAAGGTTGGATTATTACTGATATTAGCAATACCAATGTTTGGCTTTTCTATAAGTAATTTCAAAGTGAAAGAATAAACTCTCTAAGTCTTAAGTGTTATTGAAATATGACAAAAATACATTATAAATATACTTGTTTAACAACTATTTGTACGTATTATCTCCGTACGCATTGACAACATAACTAACCCTGTCTATATTACATATTGTACGGTTAAATCCCGTACGCAATGAATAGGAGAATTAACATGGCAACCACACGTTTTGATATGCGATTAGACGAAGAAATTAAGTCGAAGGCTGAAAAAGCCTCTGCCTTACTGGGTATGAAGAGCTTAACCGAATATGTGGTTAGGTTAATGGAGCAAGATGCTGCCCAAGTGATTGCTGAATATGAAAGTATTATCGTAAAAGATGATGTTTTTGACCGTTTTATGACTGCTTGTGACCAGGTTCAAAAACCCAATGCTGCTTTGCTAGAAGCCGCTGCATTTAGTAAGAAACAGGGTATTAAGTGAGTTGGAGCCAAGCTTTTGTCGAACTTGATAAAAAAATTCATGATCGACCATCTTTTGATTGTGGCGAGAGTGAATTAAACGCCTTTCTTCAAACTAGCGCCGCTAAACATATGGAAGTGGGTATTAGCCGTACAATGTTGCTAACAGCTTCGGTTCCACTTCTTGATGGTAAATATCCAATTTGTGCATTTTATACTATAGCTCCAAGCTCAATTGGAAGGGAAACATTACCTGATACATTAGCTAAAAAACTACCACATTACCCTGTACCCGTATTTTTACTTGCACAGCTGGTTGTACATTCTGAGTATCATGGTAAAGGATTGGGGAAAATTACACTGATAAAAGCACTTGAATATTTATGGGAAATAAATTCTTACATAAAAGCGTATGCCGTTATTGTTGATTGTTTAAACGGCAGCGCTGAAAAATTTTATCTTAAGTATGGATTTGAAATGTTGTGTAAATACAATGGAAGAACAAGAATGTTTCTTCGTATGACAACAATTGAACAATTATTTATTAAGTAATCAAAAAGGGCTGTTACAGGAATGACCGACACAGATTTATCTGGTGGTGGTTTGGTGCGTAGTTATG
>JBGMQW010000257.1:0-4182 GCA_048060815.1 Thiohalomonadales bacterium
AAAATGGCAAAACCCGTAAGGAGCATTATGCGACACTACGAAATTGTGTTTCTGGTCCACCCTGATCAGAGTGAACAAGTTGATGGCATGGTTGAACGCTATCGTTCAACGATTGAATCTGCAAATGGTAAAATCCACCGTTTTGAAGATTGGGGTCGACGTCAATTAGCTTATCCTATCCAAAAAATTCATAAAGCTCATTATATTTTAATGAATATTGAATGTACTCAAGATACGATGGACGAAATCGTTGGTGCTTTCCGCTTTAATGATGCTGTTATTCGTCATATGGTCATTCGTCAAAAAGCAGCGATTACTGAAGCATCGTTCCTGATTAAGAAAGACGAAAAAGAAGAACGATATGATCGTTCAGATCGTTCTGACCGGCCGGCTCGATCAGATAACGCTAAACCAGAAACTAAACCAGAAACTACAGCTCAAACTACAGCCAAAACTGCAAGTGAAGCTACTCCGGATACTAGTGAGAATGATAGTAAATCTGGCGATGTTGCTGCAGAAGCATAGTCGAATAACCAAATTAATTCTTGATACAGATAAATTGAGATAGAGGATAAAAACATGTCACGTTATTTTAAACGTAGAAAATATTGTCGTTTTACGGCAGAAGGCATTAAAGAAATAGATTACAAAGACTTAAGTACTTTGAAAGCATATGTAACTGAAAGTGGAAAAATTGTACCAAGCAGAATTACCGGTACTAAGGCGAAATACCAACGTCAATTATCGACTGCAATTAAACGTGCACGATATCTTTCATTACTGCCTTATTCGGATTCACACGATTAATTTCGTTAAATAATAGTAGTATTTTGGTTTAGATAAATTTTATGTAAACTTATAAGTTTGCAAACACTAAAATGAGGAATTTAAGATGGACGTTATCCTTCTTGAAAAAGTAACAAATTTAGGTAATTTAGGCGAAAAAGTGTCTGTTCGTCCTGGGTATGGTCGTAATTATTTAATGCCTTATGGCAAAGCCGTACCCGCAACAAAAGACAATCTTGAAAAATTTGAAGCTCAACGTGCTGAATTAGAAAAAACAGCGAATAGTAAATTAGCAGAAGCTCAAACACGTGCAGAACAACTTCAGGCTTTAGGAATTATTTCAATAACTTGCAAAGCGGGTGAAGAAGGTAAGCTTTTTGGTTCAGTTGCTCCAGCTGAAATTGCCAGTGCAATTACTGAAAAAGGCGTTGTAGTTGAAAAACGTGAAATTACCATGCCCGAGGGACCAATTCGAGTAATTGGTGAATATTCTGTAGGTGTTGTATTACATAGTGATGTTTCCATTTCCATTACAGTGAATGTTGAAGCTGAAGAATAAGAAATAAAGAAGTAATATTTTTACAATACATAAGCTATTTGTTTATGTATTGTATTCCCTTCATAATTTGTCAAGTTAATTCAAGAAATCATTTGTAAAAATGCAAAAAAAAACTATCTATTTAACAAAATTTTGATAGATTTTTTATCCTATCTTGGTATGCTGATTATCCCATGCAAGATATGCATGCGGCATAAAATAAACATAATATAAAGGCATTCAAGGCTTATAACATGCAAGAACTTGCATATCACGAATCAAATAGTAGCGTTAACATATCGGGTGAAAAAGTAAATCTGCCACCACAGTCCATAGAAGCCGAACAAGCGGTTTTAGGTGGATTAATGCTGGATAATTCAACCTGGGATAAAGTTGCGGATAAAGTTATCGAAGAAGATTTCTATCGCCGTGATCATCGATTAATATTTCGAGCTATAGCTGCTTTATCAAATGAGAATGATCCCGCCGATGTCGTCACATTATCAGAATGGTTGGATAAAAATGCAGAATTAGATAATGCCGGTGGTTTAAGTTATCTTGGTACACTCGCAAAGAACACTCCAACTGCTGCAAATATTGAATCTTATGCAAAAATTGTCCGTGAACGATCAGTTATGCGGCAACTTATTAGTGTGTCCACTCAAATAGGCAGTTCAGCTTATAATCCCGAAGGTAGACAAGCACATGAATTACTTGATCATGCAGAAAAATTAGTTTTTGAAATCACCGAGCAAAATTCTCGCGGTAAAAAAGGCTATAAAAATATAAAAGAATTACTAACCGGTGCATTAAATCGAATTGATACTTTGTTTCAACAAGATTCGCCATTCACCGGTATACCCACCGGTTATAAGGATTTTGATGAACTAACATCAGGCTTGCAAAAATCAGATTTAGTCATTGTTGCGGGTCGACCCTCAATGGGTAAAACAACGTTTGCAATGAATATTGCAGAACATGCGGCTATTAAAAATAAATCAACTGTCGCCATATTTAGCATGGAAATGCCAGGTGAACAATTAACCATGCGCATGATATCTTCCTTAGGTCGTATCGATGCACATCGAATGAGAACGGGTAAATTACTTGATGATGACTGGCCACGGTTATCATCAGCCGTCGGAATTTTAAATGAATCTCAAATTATTATTGATGATACACCTTCGTTAACGCCTACTGAGTTACGTTCACGAGCACGGCGAATTAAACGCGAGTACAATGGACTTGATCTAATCGTTATCGATTATTTGCAGCTCATGCAAGTTGCCGGTAGTAGTGAAAATAGAGCGACTGAAATATCAGAAATCTCAAGAATGTTAAAAGGTCTGGCAAAAGAACTTGATGTGCCGGTGGTGGCTTTATCGCAATTAAATCGTAGTCTTGAGCAGCGTCCTAATAAACGTCCTGTTATGTCAGACTTACGTGAATCCGGTGCTATTGAGCAAGATGCTGATTTAATTGTATTTATTTACCGAGATGAGGTTTATAACGAAGATACCCCTGATAAAGGAACTGCAGAAATTATAGTCGGCAAACAACGAAATGGCCCAATAGGAACAGTGCGGCTAACTTTCCTTGGTCAGTTTACCCGCTTTGAAAATTACATCCATGATGTATCATACGATGAGGGTTATGCATGAGTTGGACTTCGCGTGCGTTAATCAATTGCGCAGCACTTCAACATAATTTAAGTATAGTAAAAAAAACAGCCCCAAATAGCAAAGTTCTGGCAGTTATAAAATCCAATGGTTATGGTCATGGCATTACTGAAATAGCCAAAACATTAGTTGCAGCTGATGGATTTGCAGTAGCAACAATTCAGGAAGCAATTAAAGTCCGGGCTATACACCAGAATAAAGTAATTATCGTACTACAAGGTTTTTTGAATTTTAATGAATTATGTTTAGTTCAGAAATACAATCTACATCCTGTCATTCACTCAAATTCACAGATAGACATTCTCGAATCATCAAAAGATATCGTTCTGGATCAGAGCACTTCATATTGGTTTAAATTTGACACCGGGATGGGCCGTCTAGGTTTTTCTGTTGATGAATATACGGCATCACTAAAACGTTTAGAAAATATTATAAATAATAAATCAGATATTATTTTAATGAGTCATTTTTCAAATGCGGATGATCCAACAAATGAAACAACTAATAGACAAATTAAATTATTTAACGACCTCGTAGCAGATTATAACTACCAAAAAACACTCGCAAACTCTGCAGGTATACTCGGATGGCAAGATTCACATTTTGATTGGGTTCGTGCCGGAATAATGTTATATGGTGTATCGCCATTTAATGATTATAATACCAAAAATAACTTACAAACAGTCTTAACGCTGGAATCAAGATTAATTGCAATTAATGTACATAAAAAAGGTGATAGTATTGGTTATGGTGGTAAGTGGATTTGTCCAGAAGATATGCCAGTTGGCATTGTGAGTATTGGTTATGGCGATGGTTATCCAAGGCATGCAATAACTGGAACTCCTGTTCTTGTCAAAGGGAAGAAAACAACTATTATTGGTTGTGTTTCAATGGATATGATTTGTATCGATTTACGTTCGATAGACAATGTTGAATCAGGAACAACTGTAACTTTATGGGGTGAGCAGTTAGCGATAGAAACAATTGCCGAATATTCAAATACCATAGCATATGAATTGTTATGCCAGATTGGTAAACGGGTTAAGTTCGTATATCAATAAATTTAATAATATATTTTAAAAAATTATAGATAATAATAATAAACCCTAGCGGAATAATAATGGTTTGAAATAAAAATATAACTATTAGATTCACTATATGGCGGGTTGTTTCAGTTGC
>JBGMQW010000258.1:0-4181 GCA_048060815.1 Thiohalomonadales bacterium
ATTATCGTGTCTGTATATAAGAATTATATTTTTATATTAAAATAAAAACTAAGGATCCCATGAAAAACAGATTAATCAATATTACTGTCATAGGATCAAACTTACCCCTACCCCTCCTACTGTTTAGGAAATATTTTGTTAGTTATTTTTGAACATAAATGTAATTAAAAGGAGATACAAAATGAATATTTTAAAACATAAATTAACCCCAGTAGTTATCGCTTTATCAATGTTGATACCTGTCAGTAGTGCCCTGGCCTCCCATCCAGTAAAAGTAGAAACCGGCTCATCAACAACAGCAAAGATCACAAACTTGATTACAAAATTGAATAAAAATTCAATATCAGTGAGTGGTAAAATGAAGCGAACTAAACGTGGTGGTCATGTAATCATCCCTGGTCAGGTTAAAATTGATTTATATGATGAAAAAGGTGAATTATTTAAAACCGTTAACGTTAATCATAAAAGACATCGTCATCATGTAAATATGCCATACAAATTTTCCAGCAATAATATTCCACTGGATTCTCATGATGTGAGTAAGGTGGTTGTTACCCACAAATAAATATGTAACAAACAAAGTACATATCCACTATCACTGTTATAAGTGATGGTGGATAAATTAATTTTAAGTTAGACTATCGTATCTTTAGTTATAACATGAGTTACATATTTAGATGTCCAGAATAAATTTGATATTGATAGTAAGCCTTTTTTTATTTTCTAAAACCACTTTCGCAATCACCGTCCCCTCAAATGTTAGTGCGAAATGGTTAAATGATAACCTTAATAAACCAAACCTGGTTGTTATTGAAATGTCAGGAATAGCTGATTATAGTTTTACCGGCCATATTCCTGGTAGCGTGTACACCAACAAAAGTTATTGGCGATATCGTGACTCAAATGGTTCGCTGGTACACTTACCCATGAATAAATTACAAAATCGATTTCGTGAACTTGGAATTAATAATAATGATGGTGTGGTCATCTACTATAAAGGAAACGAAGCAAATGAAATTCTTGGAGCCTATTATCTTTTTTGGTTATTTCATCGAGCTGGACATACAAATGTTGGAATGTTAGAACGTGGCTGGAATGGCTGGCAACAATATAATGGCAAGGTTGATGATACAGATCCTGAAATAACAACAGGTTCCTTTATTGTACACCCTATTCCGTCACTTGAAATAGAAACTAAAGAACTTAACAATATTCGACAATACTATTTACTGGTAGATGGAAGACCAAAAACACATTTTAGTGGTATCACTAAATTTGACTCAAATACCAAATATGGCCACATCCCTGAAAGTGTGAATCAACCCTGGAGTGACTATGTTAATAAGGATAAAAATGGCCGTTTTTATGTTATTACACCTCCAATTCCACCCCTATTGAAACAATTAAAAATTAACCCTAAACAAGCGATATTGTTAACTTGTCTTGGTGGTACCGGAGCCGCTTTTAATTATACTATCTTTTATCTAACAGGTTACCAGAATTTACGTCTACACGATGCTGGTTTTAGACGTTGGAATCAGTTACAACTACCGTTGATCAAAGCTAATAATCGTAAATAATAACAAATTTAACGCTCCACGGTAATTAAACTGTCAGATATCCGATACCATAAGCATCAGAATATTGACGTGTTATAATAAAGAAACCTGAATTACTCGAAAAGACCATCAACTGAAAGATAACGTTCTCCGCTATCGTAACAAAAGGTTAATATTTGGCTTTCTTCGGGAATTTCTTTAAGCTTATCTTGAATTGCTGCTAACGAGGCACCTGATGAGATACCAATAAAAATTCCTTCTTCGCGCGCACACCGATTTGCAAATTGGAATGCATCTTCATGATTAACTTTAATAACACCATCAAGAATATCTGTATTCAGAATTTCAGGAACAAAACCAGCTCCTATTCCCTGGATAGGGTGAGGCCCTTTTTCACCACCACTAAGTACTGCTGAAGCACTTGGCTCTACTGCAAAGACCTTTAAATTCGGATATTTTTCTTTTAAAATTTCAGCACAACCCGTGATATGTCCTCCGGTACCAACGCCCGTGATTAAATAATCCAGGCCATCAGGAAAATCGGCAATTATTTCCTGCGCAGTCGTTTTTTTATGAATATTTACATTTGCGGGATTATTAAATTGTTGTGGCATCCAGCTATTGGGATTTTCTTTTGCCAGTTCAGTTGCACGCTCAATTGCGCCTGGCATACCTTTCTCTTTAGGTGTTAACACTAATTCGGCTCCTAATGCTGTCATATACCGTCGACGCTCAATTGACATTGATTCAGGCATAGTGAGAATCAATCGGTAGCCCTTATACGCCGCGACCATCGCTAATCCGATACCGGTGTTTCCTGATGTAGGCTCGATGATAATTGAATCTTTATTTAATAATCCACGTTGTTCAGCATCTTCGATCATTTCAAGCGCTATTCTATCTTTTATGCTACCACCTGGATTACTTCGTTCCAACTTCATCCAAACTGAATTTTTTTTACCGAATAATTTTTCTAATTTAACATGTGGTGTATTACCAATTGTTTCCAGTACATTATTAACCTTCATTTTATCTCCATAATTATCAATTACTGATACCATTTCTAAATTTGTTAAAATAAAATTATCATATCATTTTTGTAACAACTATTCTGGTTAAACATCTCATTTACCATAATGAATTTATTGAATAGTATTTTATCGAACTTGACAATACTCAAAAATAATTCGAAAAAATATTATTTTGTTAAGCTAGTATTAATAATCATCCTTCAGACTACAGTCAATCTCAATATATGATGATATATACATGATTAAAATAGTAACCTATTTCTAAACAAACTTATATTACGAAATTGCAGTATTATGATTCGTCAAGATTTAAACAAAATTGTCTATTTAATTTTTTTATTTTCACTTGTTTTTAATCAGCAAGTTAATACTATGTCTATGTCAGTCGCTATGAATCAGGATATGGAGAGTGTACAAAAATCAACATCACATCCACTCTCAGATGAGAAAAACAAAACCATTAAGTTATCACATTTACAAAATGATAACGTTGCAGAATGTGCAAGCAAAACATGCTATGACATGTGTAAGTTCAGTACTGAAATCGCAATCGATAAATCTTTTAAAAATCATCCAAACCCGGTATTTATAAGCTTTATGCTCTATATTGATTATGGCTTTAACTATACCGGAGTAAAACTAGATGAACTCTATAAACCTCCACAAAATACCTTCGTTTAAAAATAGTTATAATTTTAAATTACTGTAAACGTTTAGAATTTTGACACCACTAAAGTGTCAATATAACGTGCTCTTAACAAGGCATGCATGATTACAAATTGAATAATCAATAATATATAAGGAAATTAGCAATGAAAAATAAAAAGATAGCTGTGATAGTATCGGCACTAATATTAATGTTCAGCTTTGTCTCTACAGCAAATGCGACACCCAGCTTTGCCCGTAAATACGAGAAAAAATGCTCCTACTGTCATACCGCATGGCCCCAACTCAATGCAAAAGGCCGAGGTTTTCGTGAACGTGGTTATCGCTTCAAGGAAGATTTAAAAGGAAAAAATGCTTCATTATCGGAAGATGGATATTTCCCGATTTCAGCATTAATTCAATCCCGCCCTTACGATAAAAAAGACAGCGGTGAAAGAAAAATGAGAGCATTGCAAGAAATCGAATTATTTATCGGTGGCGCAATTAATAAAAATGTTTCCGGTTTCTTTGAAGTTGAAGCCGAAGATGATGAGGGTGACTTTACGGTTGGATTAGCAAATATGGCTATGTCTTATCGCTTCAATGACTTTGTTAACCTTCACGCAACTTATGCCCCAACTTTTTGGGCTGATTCTTACGGTTTTATGGGTAACCAGTTTAAGTTAACTCGAAGCAAGGTCGGATTTATTGATCAAACTTATGGTGGCGCAAATGGAAAACCAAGAAGCCGTCGACAAAATGTTGAACTTTCAGGTCGAGCCGGTGGATTCTTTTATACTGCAGGCTTTAGCGGAGAATCTGGGGATAGCGTTGGTACTAGAGCTGATGGCATTAATGGCAGGATTGCTTATGATTTTACAAAAAATTTAATGATAGGTGCGTTTTTGGGAACCGGTACAACTAAAGCAAAACCAGCAACTACAAA
>JBGMQW010000259.1:0-4148 GCA_048060815.1 Thiohalomonadales bacterium
TAAATTTTAACTTTTTATTATTCTAGATTCCACACACTAATCTTACAAAAGAAGATTACACACCAGAATCTAGGATAATAATAGACTATAATTAGTAACATACTTTACGATTCTAAAAGGATTCTAGTATTGATACAGCTGATTTCAAAATATTTTTATTTGTATAAAAGTGCGGCGAAAAACGAATTCCACCAGCACGATACGCACACATAACTTTATTCTTCATTAGATATTGATATAGTTGCTCATGATCTTTAGTTTGTGATTGGAATGTAACAATACCAGCAAAACGATTGTCACGGGTATCTGTAATTATTTTTATATCTGGTATATCATTCAATAAATCGAATAAATAGTGAACATTCGAAAATATATATTGCTCTATTTGTGTTATCCCAATCTCAAGTAATAACGATAAACTCGATTTTAATGCGTGGATTCCTAACATGTTGGGGCTACCGCATTCAAAACGCCGTGCATTTTTAACACACTTCCAATCCGTTTGTTGAAAGTTATGCGGCTCTTCAATCATGCGCCAGCCATATTGATGTAATTGCAGTTTTTCAATATGACACGCTCGACAGTAAAATAATGCTAAACCTTCCGGTGCTAACATCCACTTATGCCCATCAGCCATCAAAAAATCTATTTCACACTCTTGCACATCAATCGAAACCGCTCCAATACTTTGAATGGCATCGACACAAAACAAACACTGAGCCGTTTTACACGCCTGTCCTAGCTCAGCTAGATTTAATTTTAAGCCTGTTGCATATTGCACCGAACTTATCGATAAAATTCGAGTACGCGAATCTATTTGCTTAATTAAAGCAATTTCAGGGCTATTGTCACTACTCAAATCAACTTTCCGAACTTCAACACCTTGATTTTGAAGCGATTCCCAAACAATTCTGTTAGACGGAAATTCTTGATTACTGATCACAACATTGTCGCCGAATTTCCATTCAATACCATAAGCAACAACAGATAATGCCTCCGAAGTACTTTTTAAAAGCGCAATTTCATCACTAGAAGAAGCATTTATCAGTAGCACTAATTGTTCCCTGAGTGCTTGTTCATTTTTCATCCATTCAAGATAGTTAAAAGAGCCCATAGTGTTATTTTCATTAGCAAAATCACAAACCACCTGCCTGGTTCTAGTGGGCCACGGTGATACAGCAGCGTGATTCAGATAATAAATATCAGAGTTTATCCTGAATTCTGCATCTATTAGCTGGGCGATTTTACTTTTATTTAACATATTTAATCTCTGTATAAATATCAATTATATATATAGTAACAATATTATCTCTGGTATAAACCAAATTACTGGATAATAATATTTTGTATATATACTAGACTAGTATATTTTCATAGCAGCTCGAATTGCCCTTTAAGATTTGTGAAAACACTGTATTATTAGCCCTAAAAATAAAACTAACCCTATTTATATCAATAGCTTGAAAATGGTTGTTTATTTTGAATTAACAAACACAAATCATATTTACGTAATATAAAAAATATAATCAGAAATAAATGAAAAAACAAAAAGATATACATCAACTGCAACAATACCTGGCAAATAATATCGTTGGACAAAAACATCTAATTGAAAGTTTGATGATAAGTTTAATAACCGGTAGTCACATTTTAGTTGAAGGACTACCAGGATTAGCCAAGACGACATCAATTAAAACATTAGCCAATGGAGTTCACGCTGGATTTAGTCGAATCCAGTTTACTCCTGATCTTTTACCCGGTGACTTAACAGGCTCAGATATTTATAACCCTGAAAAACGTAAATTCGATTTTCAAAAAGGTCCATTATTTAATGAAATAGTGCTAGCCGATGAAATAAATCGCGCGCCAGCAAAAGTTCAATCTGCATTACTTGAAGCAATGCAGGAAAAACAAATAACCATTGGTAATAAAACGCACCAGTTACCGGAATGTTTCATGGTTATGGCGACACAAAATCCTATTGAACAATCGGGTACTTATCCTTTACCAGAAGCACAGATGGATCGATTCTTGATGCACATTATTGTTGATTACCCTAATGAGGAAGAAGAATTAGCAATATTAAAAGCTGATCAAAATAATATATTAAATAAAAAAGAACAACATAGTCCTATATCAATCAACACTATATTAGCTGCAAAAAAAGATCTGGCTGAAATTCACATTGAAGAACAACTTCAACGCTATATTGTCTCTATTGTTATTTCTACACGTAATGCAGGTAAATGGGTTAAAGAAGCTGAGAATTGGATCGAAGTAGGGGCATCTCCACGAGCAAGCATGGCTATTTCGAAAGCTGCAATTGCTCATGCTTACCTGGATAATCGAGATTATGTAACACCTGATGACATTTTAGCAATAGCTCATAACTGTCTTCGACATAGAATCATATTAAGTATCCAGGCTGTTATGGCCAAAGTGGATAAAAATGATCTAATTTCTAAATTATTAAAATCTGTACCTATACCTTAAGTTTCCAAACATGGCTTTATTTACCAAAAATAAAACAACTAAGTTACTCTCTTTTTTGCAAAATAAGACGACAAGATCTGTTGATGCGACAGTTTTAAGTGATATCGAAATAGATGAACTTCTTGCTGAGTATTTTTCAAGTGCTATGCATTCCCCCGAACAAAAATCGTTGGAATTACAAGGTGAATACCAGTCAACATTACGTGGTAGTGGGCTTGAATTTGAAGAACTTAGGTTATATCAACCAGGTGATGATGTAAGATCAATAGATTGGAAAACAACAGCACGGCTAAACAAACCCTACGTTCGTATTAATAAAAAAGAGCAAACATCTTCGATTCTAATTTATCTCGACTTTAGTAACTCAATGCACTTTGGTACCAAGCTGCGCCTAAAGTCAACTCAAGCGGCCAGACTTACTGTTTTACTTATAGCAAAAAGCCTAAAAAAAGAAACTGAAATTACCATAGCAATATATAATGGAATGAAAACTTACTTCTATAATAAAAAATCAGGCTCGAAAAACATTTTTCAATTAATATCAAATATTAACAAGTCAACCTCAAAAATTAATATAACTGAATCAAAAACCAACTTTACCCACTCGCTTGAAAGCATTGCTGCTTTACCTAAAAATTACGAGAATGTTTATATAATGAGTGACTTCAAGAATTTTACGAAATTAACTCTACCGGCAATAGCAAGTCTTGCTTCGTCCGGTTCTATTAAGTTAATAAAAATAACTGATCCAGTCGAATATAAATTACCAATAATGGGTAAAACTAATTTTTACGATACCAATAAAAATAGATATATTAATATTAATACAAACTCATCGGAATTAAGAAATGAATTAAATGAAAAAATGAAATTTCAAGATATGGCACATAACACAATTGCTGAAGAAATCGGTTTAAAAATAAATTACTGTTCCACTACTGATAACACTTTGAAATTTTTTATCCGTACCAGAATGAACTTATAGAATAGTATGGACATCTACGACATCATAATAGAACCACCATACTCAAGCTTAAACTTCATTATAAATAATGATTTTATTAGTTTGATTATCTTTGGTGTTACATTACTTATTACCATATTAATAACAATATATTATCGAAGATTCATCGCTATTTGCACATTAAATCACATAACGATTTTATTAAAGCATGACAAAATAACTTACAAACATTATGCATACTTGCTTGCTCAGATTCTTTGTTACAGACATCAAGCAACAAATATAATGAAAGAAAACCCACCTTTTAAAGGCTCAAAAAATAAACATTATTTATGGCTTGCACTGGTTGATACATTAAATGATGTTCGCTATGGAAACGATTCTGCAATTAGTCAATCACAAACTAAACTACAAAAAACAGCGTTAGCATGGCTTCGACATTCTTAACTAAATTTAACTTCCTATATCCAATTTGGTTTGCGTGCATTCCCGTAATTTGGATAATTGGAGTAGTGTTATTAAAGTATTTCAAAAAAAATAATATTCTACAGGATAACATTATTTATCAACATACCAGTATTTTTTTATTATCAAAAACCACAGAAGTTATATATAAAAAAAATAATTTACATTGTAATAATTGCATCTCTAACCTTAGTAGCTTGTAAAAACGAAAATAAACAAGAAAATA
>JBGMQW010000260.1:0-2589 GCA_048060815.1 Thiohalomonadales bacterium
AACGTAAAAATTAAATGTCCAATTGTTACTCGATCGCCATTTTTTAACAAAGTTGGCATCGCTACACGTTTTTTATTAATGTAACTTCCATTGGAACTACCGCTATCAACCAGATAATAATCACCTGCTCCAATTAAGCGAACCATCGCGTGATTTCTGGAGACCATAAGATCCTTAAGGACAATGTCACTATTTTTATCTCGACCAATAGTTAAAATAGTACTGCACTCTACCTGCTGTTCATCGTCACCATTAAAATATTTTAAATATGCTGCCATGAATACTACTTGTTATAGTCAGAAACCTTATTATATTAATACGTTTAAAAAATTATCTAACGCAATTAATCATGCTCTCAATTTATATAAAAAAATATCAATTAACTATGATAAACATATGAAATTATCGACACATTTAAATCGATCATTAGTTAGTTAACCGCTAAGTTGTTGTATTAGAACATCGAGTATCAAAAATAAAACAATGAAAACGAAAGCACTCATCAATTAGCCATACATAACAGCCTTAGAATGTTCTACAGACTAATTCAGGTTAATAAATAGACAAACTAATTATCTGCACAGAAAACCAGAATATTCACTACAAATGTATGGTTATTAAGTTGATAAGTTACTGACTTAAAGCATAGGTGTTATTATCATTATTGACAGGTTGAAATAGACTAACCCCCTCAGCTGCTTTGTAACCATTTGAAATTGCTGCTATATCCCTTTTATTTGGCATGTCTGCTGCACTTTCGAAATCACTGGTAATACCAAAATTCTTCCTCACATATGCATCAATTGCCTTATCAACGACTGGATCGGATATAAATTTAACAATTGTACGGGTAATGCGAAACAACCATGCCTGGGCAAATACGTTGCCACGCCGTGTTTTTTCTGATTTCTTCATATCTGATAGGGATTTAACAAAATGACGACGCTCACGTGCTAACAAACGCTGTAATACCATAAATGTGTACCTGGCAAGTTCTGTTCGATTGCCAATACCGATAAAGTAAAGTTCAGATTGTTTATTATTTGAACGCGAAACATAGATTCGACAGAAAAATGCTTGTCCAACTAATTCAGACAAAGCGATTAACCAATAGGGAGGTTCAATAAATTGTAATTTTACAGTCAAAAGCTCAACTGCGGCAGAAGTTTCTACTTGATCTTGCTTAATTCCATGCAAATCCATTAATCGCTGCGCCTGTCGTAGCGCTGCCGCAGCCTCATTAGGGTTATTTGACTCTGATAAGCGTAAACATTTGAAAATTTTGTCTATTATTTTTTTCTTTTTCATTTTTTTTCCTTGATTTGACAAAATAAGACATTATCCTTAATAAACTAGATTATAAAGACTATATAAGACTTTGCTATATATAGCATTTTTAAGAATAAAACCCAACGTAAAATATGCTAAATAGATCTCATATCCAATAAATTTTCATTTTCTATCCAAAAAGCTATATTCCTTGCTTCCTCTGGTATTAATATTCTTGGACTCTACAATTAGTAATAAATGAAGATATAAATAAATGACAGCACAAGCTTATTTCATCGATGAACTGTCTATCCGCTCCAGAGCGAACAATGTTGTACCTGCTCCAATTCTGGATTCACAAAAACGCTCAAGTCTTATAGCAGAGATTAAGCAATTAATACTTGAAAAAAATGCGGTAGTTGTTGCGCATTACTACACCAGCAGTGACATGCAAAAATTGGCCGAAGAATCTGGCGGTTATGTTTCTGATTCTCTGGATATGGCTCGATTTGGTTATACCCATTCAGCCACAACAATAATTGTTGCTGGTGTAAAATTTATGGGCGAAACAGCAAAAATTTTAAATCCGGAAAAAACCGTTTTAATGCCAAACCTCAATGCTGAATGTTCACTGGACTTAAGTTGTCCTATTGATGCCTTTTCACAATTTTGTGATGACCACCCCGATCGTACTGTTGTGGTATATGCTAACACTAGTGCAGAAGTAAAAGCGCGTGCAGATTGGGTTGTTACATCGAGTATTGCTACCGATGTGATTAAATACCTGCATGAACGTGGCGAGAAAATTATTTGGGGTCCTGATCGTTATCTTGGTGATTATATTCAGAGACAGACCAATGCAAATATGCTGTTGTGGCAAGGCAGTTGTATTGTCCATGATGAATTCAAAGCGGAAGGCATAAGCCGATTACGGTTAAAATATCCTGATGCCGCCGTGTTAGTGCACCCTGAATCTCCCCGAGATGTAATAAAACAAGCCGATGTTGTAGGTTCCACCACCGCTTTAATCAATGCCGCTAGAAACATGAAAAATGAAACATTCATTGTCGCAACCGACAACGGTATATTCTATAAAATGAAACAGATGGCCAAAAATAAACGTTTTATAGAAGCTCCAACCAATGGTATTGGTGCTACTTGCAATAGTTGCGCACATTGCCCCTGGATGGCGTTGAATGGGTTACAGGATCTACATACTACCCTTAAAACCGGTTGCAACGAAATTACTGTAACTGAACAAGTTCGAAAATTAGCGCTACGTTCAGTTCAACGAATGATTGATTTTAGTAAGACTTAATT
>JBGMQW010000260.1:2689-4136 GCA_048060815.1 Thiohalomonadales bacterium
GGATCTTGTTATTCCTGAATTATGATGATTATTTTGTGACACAGTTCAAATATTTAAATATTGCCATTCTGCAATAATTATAAAATAATTTAAGTAGACGCTATTCAATTAAAAGACCAAGGCCCAATACGTTATTTAGGTGCAACGTGAGTTTATCAAATAAAAAAATCATACTATCAGCATTATTTGCGATAACATTGATTTTACTTACAAATCATTTTTCCAGTCTAATTCCGAAATTCCCGGATTTTATTGTCTCAATAATACATATCCTACCGTATTTTTTAATCCTGTTTATTATCGCTATTAGCTTAAAACACAATCTATCTCGAGAGCTTAATCTTGCGCTAAGCTTTATCATTGTTTATTGGATACTGAAAAATTTAATCTGGCCTACAAATACAAATGATGCAACCGCCACAATACTGTTTGTAATAATTGGTCCAATGCTGGCAATTAATTTTTTATTCATTATCAGAACACCGGAAAAAGGTATATTTAATAAAAATGGGCTGCATCACTTATATTTAATCTTGTTTGAAATAGCAGTTTTAATCTGGTTTGTAAATTATACGCCGGAATTATTATTAAAATATTTATATTACCCCTATTTTGTATCACCAATATTTGATGCTACAGCAATGTATCAATCAACAATTATAATAAATAGCATTGTATTTATTATTTTGTTAATTAATGCACTAATGAAACAAAAAGTTGAGATGACAGGTTTTCTGGGGGCTTTCATATCTATTGTTCTTGCACAACATTTCATTAATTCACCATCAACCTCGATGATGTTTTTTACAGTAGCCTGTTTAATTCTCATCCTGACAATTGGTTTAAATAATTTTAGTTTATCTAAAATAGACCAATTAACGAATTTACCTTCTTATCGTTCTTTTAAAAATCAGTTAAATACATTACATGACCGTTATTGTATTGCAATAGTCGATATTGATGAATTTAAAGAACTAACTGACGAATATGGTCAGGATATTTGCGATCAAATATTATGTATGATTGCTTCACGTAGTCTAAGACTGGGTCGAAAAGGATTCCCATACCGTTATAGAAATGAAGAATTTGCGCTAATTTTTTACGATATGAATCTACACGAAGCCAATAAATACCTTGCAACATTATGCGATTCAATTGCAAATGAGCCATTCTTGATACGCAGCAAAAAACGGCCTTTTTTTAAACCGAATTCCAAAACAGCACAACCAGCAGGTAAAATAATATCAAAACCAATACCTATTTCGGTTAGTGTCGGAATAGCAGAAAAACAGGCTCATCACCAAAATCCATCTGAAGTTCTTACAACCGCACATGAAGCACTAGCTCGCGTAAAAGAACAACAACAATATTTTGCTACAATTTAAAAAAACTAAACTAACCTGAGCTGCGTATAAGCAAATTAGTAGTTTAAATTCGGCCACGAAAT
>JBGMQW010000261.1:0-4086 GCA_048060815.1 Thiohalomonadales bacterium
GAATATAATAACACCGTTCCGGCGGCATATTTTCATAAAGTAAATTGATGTATTGTCCAATTGTATTTATGGTATTTTAGATTCGTTAAAAACTGATTCATCATTATATTATCCTTTTTACATCCTATGGTATGATTTTCTGTTCTGAATAATTCCTGACTAAAGGTTTAACAGAATATAATACACTAAATTATTGATTGTTCATTGTCTGTGTTTATATTGTTACAAAATGTACAATTCGCATTTTTCTGTACAATTTAATACATAATGACTAGATTTTGGAATATGAATTAATCTGGCCTTTATCTATAATTACTTAAATTTTATCAATAACACACAAGGATCCCAGTATTAAACTGGTATAAAGAGATGAACTACTATGACAACCATTTTGCTAGTTGAAGACGATGAACGACTTGTTGACATGATGCAACGTTATCTTCAGAAAAATGAATTTACAGTTGAGATTGAAACTCGCGGTGATCGCGCAGTTGACAGAATCTTGAAAACTGTGCCCGATTTAATTGTGCTCGATTTAATGTTACCCGGTCTGACCGGCCTGGAAATTTGCCGTCAGATTCGTCCGAAATATTCAAAGCCCATCATCATGCTTACTGCCATGGGTGAGGATATCGATCAAGTTGTCGGACTTGAACTCGGTGCTGATGATTATATACCCAAACCAATAAAACCCAGATTGTTACTGGCAAGAATTCGCGCTGCGCTCAGGAGCGTAGCACCTAACTTAACATCTGAACTAAATCATAACGAACCTAATAATAGTGTATCAAAATTGATCTTTGGTAATCTTGAAATTTGCAGATCATCTTATGAAGTATATGTGGATAAAATATTAATTAAAATGAGCAATATGGAGTTTGAGTTGTTGTGGTTATTGGCAAATAATGCCGGTACTATTTTATCACGAGACGACATTTTATCGTCCTTACGTGGTATCGGTTATGATGGCATGAATCGCTTTACCGATGTTACTATTTCACGATTACGTAAAAAAATTGGTTCTGAAAATGAATCTAGCAATGTCATTAAAACCATTCATCGAAAAGGATACTTATTCTCTGTCGATGGTTTATCCTGATGTTTAAAAACCTTGTTCGCCTTGTTGCCTTGATTACTGTCATTATTGTCGTTTTTGTTTTTAGTATAGAGAGTATGCTTAATGTATTGTTACTTATGATTAACGATGGACATAATGATGAAGATTTAACTCATGTACCATTTTATTTTATACAATACGAATTAAATAAAAAACCACAATCAAAATGGCAAGAAACGATTAAAACCCTGCAGAAAAATTACGACTACCCACTGGATTTAATAAATATAAACGATTTAAAATTAGAAATTAAGCAGAAAAAAAAGCTTATTGAAACTTCGTTACTGACTACAGAAAAAGTTGAAAACAATTTTTATGAAGAAATCTGGTATGCAACACTACCGGAATCCAGTCTTGTTATTAGAATGTATCGTACTGATACTATTACTAATAATAACGATAAAGCATTTAAAGGTATTTTCAAAAGTATTAATCAATTCATGAATGAACATACTGAACAAGAATGGCAACAGCAATTTAAACTGTTTAATGAAAAGTACGGTCTCTTAATTGAACGTGTGCTGATAAAGGATATTACTTTAAATAAATATTTATTTTCGATATTGCAACAGGGTAAAGTTGTTGTCACAAATAAAGACGATCCAACATCTGTATTTTATTATAAAATTAATGAAACTGATTCTGTATTACAAATAAGGCCATTTAGCAATTTATCCTCTGATAATTTCATTGTCAAAAACATAGAACCAATACTAGTGTCGATTTTAGTAATATTGATCATTATTGGGCTTTATTTGTGGATGCGTCCAATCTGGCGTGATCTTAAAATTCTAAACTCAGTTACTACTAATTTTGGTGACGGCGACTTTCAATCACGCAGTACTATTACCAAAAAATCGGCGATATGGCAACTGTCGACTACTTTTAATAAAATGGCAACCAGAATTAGTAAGCTTATTACTTCTCATAAAGATCTTACCAGAGCAGTATCTCATGAATTACGCACCCCATTAGCACGATTACGCTTTGCTATTGATATGTTAAATGAAGAAACTGATGAAACCTTAAAACAAGACTTTATCGACAGCATGGGTATTGATGTCGATGAATTGGAATTATTAATTTCAGAATTATTAATGTATGCAAAATTCGAACGTGAAAATCCGGAATTACATTATACAGAACTTGATATTACAATCTGGTTGGAGAAGTTAATTGAAAAAATACAATTTGAACAAATTACTATTAATTTGCAATTTGTGAATTTAATGAAGGATAAAACCGTATTAGTGGAATTTGACCCAAAACAAATTGATCGTGCATTGAACAATTTAATACGAAATGCCATTCGATACGCAAAAAATCGTGTTGATGTGTGTCTGTCCATTGTTGATGATTATTGCTGCATCGCAATCGATGACGACGGCCCGGGCATACCGGAAACTGAACGCGAACGCATTTTACAACCCTTTACCCGTATCGATTCCAGTCGCAACAGAAAAACAGGAGGTTATGGTCTGGGTTTATCGATTGTACAACAAATTATTAAATGGCATAACGGCAATATCAGTATAACCACGTCGCGTTATAATGGAGCATCATTTAAACTAATGTTACCATTTAAAAATACAAACGGATAATGAAATTTTTCAAGCTGTAACAAAATCATAGTGTTATAACAAATTGATACATTTATACTAATGTAAATTGTAATGGCTGATGCTGTTACTTTCTTTATACAGTACTAAAATCTAAAAGATCAACAGCCCCTAGTCTGTTTTAATTTTTTTCTTGCCTTTATTTTTTGGTTTTTTTCTTTTTTTATCTTTATCTTTATCTTTATCTTTGTCTTTTGCTTTATCTCGGTTTTTTGGTTTTTTATCTTTTGTTAATGCGATGATATTTAATTTTTGTCCTGATACCCATACTTTTTTTAAGTCGTTTAAAATTTCTTTAGGCATACCCTCGGGTAGATCAATGATACTGTGATCATCATTGATTCTAATGCGACCAATATATTGGCTATCGATATCGGCTTCATTGGCAATCGCGCCGACAATGTTGCCTGGTTTTACACCGTGGTCATTTCCGACGTCAATGCGATAACTTTGCATGCCTTTATCCGGACCCGAATCTCTTTTTGGATCTCGACTGGAAGAGCGTTCTTTTTTATCGCGTGAAGGGCGATCACGATCGCGTCTTGGTCTGCGGGTACTAGAGCTGTCGTCATTATCCCAGCTTTTAGAATCCCGTCGTTGTGGTTTATTGGTTAACAGAAATGGCGTTTCACCTTGTAGCAGTTGTGCCAGTGCTGCTGCAATTTCCAACGCAGGGATATTGTGCTCCTGCTTATATTGTTCAATCATTTGGAAATAGAATCCAAACTCTTCTGTTGCCAGGGTATCCGTAATGCGTTGTTTAAATTTAGCAACACGATTATCATTGATGTCTTCTGTTGATGGTAATTCCATCCGTTCGATTGGTTTTCGGGTTGCTTTTTCAATTGAATGCAATAAACGTTTTTCACGTGGTGCAACAAACAGAATGGCATCACCTTTTCTACCAGCACGACCGGTTCGTCCAATACGATGTATGTAGGCTTCCGTATCATAAGGAATATCATAATTAATAACATGACTGATGCGCGTAACATCAAGCCCACGAGCTGCAACATCGGTTGCGACCAGAATATCCAGCTTGCCGCTCTTTAAATTTTCAATGGTGCGTTCACGTAAATTTTGAGCAATGTCGCCGTTAAGCGCGGTTGAAGCATAACCACGTGCTGCCAGTTTATCAGATAACTCAACAGTCGCTGTTTTAGTTCGCACAAAAATAATAATGGCATCAAAATCTTCCACCTCAAGAATACGGGTTAACGCATCGAGTTTATGGGTACCACTGACCGGCCAAAACCGCTGCCGAATCGTGTCTGCCGTGACCGTTTTTAGTTTGATGGTTACTTCAGTCGGATTATTTAAATAGTTGTTCGCAATACGGCGAATTTGATT
>JBGMQW010000262.1:0-4080 GCA_048060815.1 Thiohalomonadales bacterium
TGCAGATTCAACCATACGCCCCCAATAAGTACGATCAGCTTTAGCTTGTTCAAAGGTATAGCCTGAATAGCACGCCATTAATCCAGTATTCATAACATTTAGTTTAGGAATTGAAGCTCTTTGTCTTATTGTACTACCAGAATATTTTTGTATTGCTGTAACTAGACCCGCTTTTGACAATAAAAAGAGATAATTTGCTATTGTTGTTTCATTTCCTGCATTTTGTAGCTGGCCTTTCATTTTAGTCAAAGCCATTATTTGACCCGAATATTCACAACTTAACTCAAATGCGTTTATGAGTAATGCAGGCTTATCTACTCGAGCCATAACCAAGATGTCTTTTAATAAATAGGGATCAATCAAGCTGCCTTGCACATAATCTTTCCATCGTTGTACATTTCGAATAAAACTAGCCGCACCTGGATATCCACCAAAATAAATATACTCATCAATATTAAAATTGAATGCTTCTGACATTTCCAAATATGACCAATGACAACTATCCAGATTTTCATATCTACCTACCAAGCTTTCTGATAAACCTTGTTGCATAAGTAGTGGAGATGAACCTAACAACACTATATGAAGATTTAGTTTTTCTGAATGATCCTCATCCCATAGTCCTTTGACAGCCTCAGACCAATTTGGAATTTTTTGTATTTCATCAAAGACAAGAACCAAACCATTTTCTCTACCCTTTTCACTTCTAGCTATGGAACGCGCTTTTTCCCATTGGTATACAAGCCATTCAACATCCGGATTGTTAGGAGCTACGATTTGTTCCTCATAACCAACATCCAAAGTTTGTGCTAAATTTAGTAAAACAGGATTATCCACTGCATAAAAAAGATTCGGTTTTCCAGTTCGGCTATAAATCTCTTCGCACGCTTGGCGTACTAACGTAGTTTTACCTGTTTGACGAGGACCCCTGACTATTTGAATATAGTTAGGTGTCTCAGCAAGCCTATCAATCAGTTGCTTCACAAGTTGTCGTTGAAATATACTCATATTAATATATTAAACTACTGCGATAAATTACTCAATGGTTGAATGCTAACATTTAGATATATAACTATTTGATTTTTATAGTTTATTAGTTAAACCTGAGGGAAACGGGTTAAATATATAGAGCTATTCTTTTCCGATCGCTTTGATGATTAATTTATTCCATTTAGAATATGTGGTATATATTTATGATATGGAAAAACTTAATTAATTCCGACAAGCTGATTTATGTATTCATGTGCATATTCAGGTGCGACATATCGTACTGTACTATTAGTAAGCGAAGCAATGGCTTGCGATTTAGCCCTAAAACCCTTATCTCTAGAGACACAGATTTCAGACCACTGAGAATAATAACAGTGCAATCCATCTGCAAATCGACTAGCTTTTTCAAAAGTTTTCTTTTTTTCAGGGTAATACCCAAACGTTTCCAGCAAAGAATACAAACTAGCAACTTTCATGTCAGATGCAATAGCTCTAGAAGCTAGTACTCCGAAACTTTCATTTATTGCACCGAATTGCTCAATTGAAGTGTCTTCATTAAACTTAAGTATTTCTCTAATAGGAGATTTCTTCATATATGCTGGTAGTTTATTCGCATAATTACTACTTTTAATTATTTGATCAATTTCACCCCATACTTTATTCGGTGGTATATTATTCAACTTTTGAGGATCAAGTTTCAGTAATTTACGAATTAACATCAACATAGGGCGAGTTATAATATTTCCTAGTTTTCGCATAAGTCCTTTGGGAATCCAAACTTCTGTGATTGTGTTATATACCTCTGTAGGATGTCTTTTAACTAAACCTAAATCTGTAACACTATTTTCAAAATAGTTATTTTCACTTAACTCTGATAAGAACTGCAATCTTTGTTTTTGCTCAGATTTACTTTTAATATTTGTTGCTTCTTCAACATGGGTGGATGTAAAAGGAATGATAAATTTACCATCTAACTTGGCAAAATTAATTGCTTTTTGTAACTCAGGATAATCTCCATTAATCAAATGGACAATAACATTCCAATCTAAATAGATCATTCTAATTACGTGAGATTCAGACATATAATGCTAATTTCTCAAAGTTAGACCTTACAGTTCCTATAACCACAATATAGGTTAGATCAACTGAATTGTAATATTATAGCGACTAATAAAATCGTTATTATTATATGTAACAGATACAATTTTCCAATGTACAGCTATAAGTTCATTAATGTTAATACCTACAATCAAGTATAAAAAGACTATTGCTCCTCTTAACACAACCATTACAAAAAAATAATTACGATTGTATTATCCGATCGTAATGTTCATATTATGCTACTACTCCGTGCTCACTTTATGGTTACGTGCATATTATGTGTACACTACCATAAATAAGTTGAGCGTTTTGTGGTTGTATGGAAGCATAACCTGAACACCAACTTCACCATACCCTTATAAATATTTGTGTAAAATATATTAATTTTATCAGTATTACATCAAGCACATTTAATGCTAATACAAGTTTTACACTCTTTTCAGGTTGTATGTAACCCGAATATTAACGTTATATTATATTTATAAACTAGCAGTCCACTTATAAAAAACCTTTAATTTGTTACCATGATTTTGTGGTAGATGATTTTCGTGTTGTAGCCGGCCAATAACAATACCTGGTGCAATTCCAATATCATCAGAAAATGAAACAATCTCTTTTAAAGTTAAACGCGAAGTAGTAACAAAATTATTAAAATCATTTAATGGTATAAGTATGTTACGAGCAAAAATATCTGCTTGTTTTTCTTTTTCATCAGCCATACCATTTCCTTCCAGAAATATTTCTTTACGTCCATGTTTAAGAATATGCCCAGCCTCATGAAAAAAAGTGAACCATAAATGATCATTACTTTTATATCGTAAACTAAGTTGGATCACAGCTTTACTACCTAACCAACGTGTTGCACCGCAAATACCTGTCTTGGGTAAATCAGGAATAAATACAACAGCAACACCTGCATTCGCGCACAACTCAGTAATTAGTGGTAGAAACTCTTCCGGTTTTTCACGTGTTAAACCACGAGCATCAACCAAAACTTTTTGAAAAATATTTTTATCAAAAACAGAACAATTAATACGCTGTGCTTCAATTTCACCTTGTCGTAGCCATGCTGAAACAGCCTCAGCACAAGGTTCAAAACGTTGAGATTGTCGATAAGCTACCTGATGCTGTTCCCAAACAGTGCGCCATTGTTCTGGTGAAGCCACACCGAAAAAACGCAACACTTCATTAAGTTGTTCAACCTTATCTTTGAATTTTTGAATAAAATTCAATTTAATCATAGAAATAATTGGTACACGTTTAAGCCAATCCAGATGTTCATGCAATCGTTCCTGTTCGGCTAAACGAGCAGAATCTTCCTGATACAACTGCACCAAATTATTCCAGAAATGTGCAGGCCGATTAAACACCCGCTCAAGCTTTAATGACGTGTCTGGTGTGATAGATGCTTTACCTTTAATAATTTCATTTACAGTTTTCTTCGCAAAACCCAATCGATTCGCGAGTTCAGCCTGCGTCATACCATATGAATCCAGATATTCTTCTAATACCTCACCTGGTGGCACAGCATAGTCAGGTACATATTGATTAATCATTTCCTTAACCATGAGTATCTTCCACTCCAATAATTTTAATAATTGTTACTTTAGCCCAATCGAGCCCACCGTCTTCTTTAACTGGTAATGGTGAATGATCAGGTATAAAAATAAGTAGATATGGATGATCAAGATCCACTGAAAGTTGTCCATTCCTTTTACCTTCTGTCAGTTCATGACAGCGAGCAGGTGGACTTTTCGGAGGCCAAAAATCCATCAAGCATTCAGCGGCCCTAAACTCATTTAACCTTATCCGAATTTTCTTAGCTCGTAACTTTCCATGAGTTGCATCCAGATTTCGGCCCTCATTAAAGCACTTAGCCAATTTTTTATTCTTAAAGGTGATATCCATATTATAGCTTTTATTAATTAAAATGTTAACCTATTACGTTAACTATTTTAACATTTATAAAAGATCAAAGAAAATAAAATT
>JBGMQW010000263.1:0-1875 GCA_048060815.1 Thiohalomonadales bacterium
CCTAATGAGCTTCTGGCTTTGTTAAACGGGCTTGCTGAAATTCGAATCGAAATGCTTGATTCTAAACCCATCGATGCTCAGCAATTATTTGCCACTGTCGATAAAAAAAGCAAAGACGGTAGTTTGGCAAATGAAGTCAATCAAGGCTCGGTTTATTATGAAGCCAGCAAGACCAATTCCGGATTACTCGATTGTGTCCAGGAAGACGGTTCACGCCAGGCCGGTTATTTTCGTGATGGCAAGTTTAAACCAAAATAACCCGTATCGAAATGCCAGACAAACAATTATGGATTCTTGCAGGAGCAAACGGTGCTGGTAAAACCACGTTCTACCAACAATTCTTAAAGCAAACAGGAATGCCGTTCGTTAATGCCGACCTATTGGCAAAACAACTTGATAGCGAGCACCCGGAAAAAGTCAGCTATGATGCTGCTATTTTAATATCCAGGTTGCGAACAGAATTGCTTAAAAACGAAAAAACGTTTTGCTATGAAACCGTTTTCTCGCATCCCTCAAAAATTGATTTTGTCGCACAAGCCAAAGCACAACATTATGAAATTATCCTGGTCTATATTCATCTTCAAACGGCTGAGCTTAATCAGGCACGTGTGGCACAACGCGTTTCACAAGGAGGTCATAATGTCCCAGCTGATAAAATTATTTCCAGAATACCAAGGACAATGAAAAATATCCAGGCAACTCTGCCACTAGCCGATGTAGTACGAATTTATGATAATTCCTATCACGATACACCTTATCGAGCAGTCGCAGAAATAACAAAAGGAAAATACCAACAGCGAATAACCGAATTGCCAGCATGGGCAAACGAAATTCTAATGGATTATATTTAAAAATAAAAACAATATTAGGCTTTTTCCAAAATTAATGTAAAGATAATATTAATCGAGTATCGTATAGGAATAGTTGTTCCTTATGATCAGTCATCATTATTAGATGTATCAGCGAAATTGAATTGTGGTTAAAATGATGAGACGAACATTAGTGTTAATAGCATTTTTTTTTCTCTTTTCATGTACTATAAATGAATTTGAAAATAATACAATTGTACTCAATTATAATGACTTTGGTCCACAAGTGATTTCAAATCATGTTCTTGGAATGGGGTGGTGGCAATGGCAAAATCATGGCGCATCTAGACCAAAATTATATGACATTAAAGTAGTAGTGTATCGTAATATCGAATTACATAAAATAAAGAAAACTTATCCTATAGACCCAATAGCAAAAAAGGATTATCGTTATTTTCGTTATTCTGATGCAATTAAGTATTTAAATAAGCATATAAAAGATAATGTAATGGAGGAGCTTACAAAACAATTGAAAAGAACAAAGAAAAAAATTACGAGTCATTTAGGAACTAATTAAATCTTACTTTTTATTCATATCTATAATAATTCTGATAATTTTCTGTGTAGCGAACTATGGAAGTCATTAAAGCACATAATCTAGCTTGTCCAATCGATAATGAATCTCTGATTTTAGGCGACAAACAACTAAAATGCTGTAACGGCCACAGTTATGATATTGCACGTCAAGGTTATATTAATTTGTTACCGGTGCAACTTAAACGCTCCAAAGAACCGGGTGACAGTAAAGAAATGGTAATAGCGCGAACCCGGTTCTTGAATCAGGGTTTTTATGAACCAATTGCAAAAAAATTAACGGACATTATAAAAAAACAGCTTAACGACATAAATAACAACACTATTTGCTTATTCGATGCTGGCTGCGGTGAAGGTTATTATTTGGACTCTATAGTAAAGTCACTAGCAATAACACCCGAAAATTACAATGTTAGCTTAATCGGTCTTGATATTTCAAAATACGCCATTCATGAAGCTGCAAAACGAACTA
>JBGMQW010000263.1:1975-4023 GCA_048060815.1 Thiohalomonadales bacterium
AAAGCAGGCCGGGAAGCGGCGAGTAAACTAACTGGTCTTGATTTAACAATTGATGTGATATTTCGAGTTTTGCACAAAAAATAGCCTTGATAAAATTTATTTTATTTAACATAAAAATAAATATGTGAACTGTATCACACTATATGCTAGGATTACCTCAGCTTAATTGATTGAAGGACTTAGCCTGATGAAATTAACCTACAAACGAAAAGTATACGAAGACCGTGATTACTGGGAAGAGTGTAAATTTACCAGCTTGCGAAAAGGTGATATCTTTTACATGATTAAAGGTGAGCAAGAAGGGCCATTTTTAACCGCTACCTCCAATGTCGAATTACGACCATCAGAAGATGATTCAAAAGTTATCTGGCACCTCGATACCGAACCCATGAGTGACGATAATTTTTTATAAGCTTTTAGATAAAGTAAAAAAATATCAATTTTTTTCAAACTCTTAAGGTTAGCTTAAGTTTTATACTCCACAATATAGCCACGTTTAACAAACATTAACTATAAGCTTGTTAACTAAAATTATAAAAATAATATAAATCCAGTTCTGGGAACATGAAAGTTTAGTAGTGAGTTATTAATGCACTTGATTTAAATAACAATTAATAATGCTTGTCAGATTGAACTCTAACTGAGTAAGTCTGTCGTATACTTTAATTACAATCAGATTTAAATTGAATGAGAACGAACAAGAATAAGTTAATTACTCTAATTCTTATTTTCATGTTATTTGTGTTTCAAAATACATGGGCTATAGAGCAAACCTATCTAATGTTGTGTCAAACAACGCAAGATTCTATGGGTAAAGCACCAATGGCAAAAGAAAAAATGCCAATGGCAAATGAGCAGTGCCCTGATTGCTGTGATATGTATGCCTCGTATGAACAACTCACTACTGAATTCAACCTGGACAATTTACCAACAAGTAAAACATTCAAAGCTTTCAGTTTTGAACAATTCTATTCTATTTTTAACCAACCACCTCTACCACCTCCGATTAGTTAATCATTCATAACTTACCCAATTTGGACATTAATGTTCAAACGGGATTTTAAAACAATTAATTAAATTAATTTATACAGCTATGTCTTGCGAAATTTTTTCGCGAATAAATTGTAGTGAATGAATTATATCTATGAGGGATTAAACGTGAATCGTTTAAATACTAAAATTATGACAATTGTCATAACGAGTGCATTACTTGTGATGTCACCAATAGCCAGTGCAGAACATTTAATTAGTGTAGAAACAAAACCATCAGAAATTGTACGGTTTACCTACGTTAAAGTGTTTTTGGAAAATGATCTAATCAAAGTAACCGGTAAATTAAAACTAATCGATGAGAACAAGCTTGAAGAGTTTGGCTCTGTAATGCTCGAGTTATTAGATGACAAGGGTATAGTTTTAAAATCTGTTAATGCAAAGAATGACAACGGTAATCATCGTTTTAAAACAACTTATTTATTCAGTAAACGATTTTCAGAAAAACCTTTTCATGCTGCAACACTGCGGTTATCGCACTATTTTCAACCGTAATATCGTAAACGAATAAAGAAAAAATTTAAACAATACTCACTCTCACAGTACATGGGGTACAAAATGTTAAACAAAATAGTAATCTTAATCAGTATAGTTGTTTTTAATATAACAACAGTAATAGCGACAGAAATAGCACCAAAAATAACTGTTTATAAAAGCCCAACCTGCGGTTGTTGTAAAAAATGGGTTTCACACCTAAAACAAAATGGCTTTGATGTCAGCACACACGATGTTAATAGTGTCGTGCCCTACAAAGAAAAAAATAATGTCGAGCCACGGTTATATTCATGCCACACAGCAACAATAAAAGGATATGTCATCGAAGGCCACGTACCCGCAAAAGACATTTTACGGTTATTAAAAAATAGACCCGCCATAACCGGTCTATCCGTACCCGGCATGCCAAAGGGATCACCCGGAATGGAAATGGGCGATAAAAAAGACCCTTACAGTGTTATTTCATTTGATAGAGAAGGGGTTAAAAAAATATATTCGCAATA
>JBGMQW010000264.1:0-4016 GCA_048060815.1 Thiohalomonadales bacterium
CAGGGTCGAGAATAAAGAAGCCACTTTAATGGGGCTATTTTATCTATTGTCGGGGGCAACAATACAGCTACCGGTAAAAAAGGATGTGTTTGAACCTCATTCGAACTCGTTCTTAACTGACAGGTTTACACTATGGAAAGAAAAGATGACTCATGAATAAAACGATACCAAAGATTGTTGCTCATCGGGGCTACGCTAAAAAATATCCGGAAAATTCCGTGTTATCAATTTCAGCAGCATTTGAATTAGGCGCTTGTTTTGTAGAAATTGATATACAGTGTTTAAAAGACGGCACGGTGGTTATTTATCATGATGATAATATGCTTAGAGTATCAAATGTCGATAAAAATATTATGAGTCTATCGAAAGAAGAGTGTTTACAATATTCAGCGTCAGAACCGGAACGGTTTGGTGAAAAATTTATTAATAATAAAATTTCATTATTAACCGATATGGTTTCCGTATTGAAAAAATACAAAAACGGTAAACTGCTTGTTGAGCTAAAAGATGAATCATTGTCTCAGTTTGGAATATCAAGAGTTGTAGACAATGTCTATAAGGATTTACAATCTGTATGGGATCAAATTATTATAATTTCTTATAATTTGGAATCACTTAAATATTCAAGAGATAAATATACCTGTGAGGTTGCATGGGTACTTACAAATTGGGATGAAGAAAGTCATCATCTTGCCGATGATTTTAAACCGGAAATGATTATAACTAATTATAAAAAAATTGAGTTTGATAAGGGTGGATTATGGCAAGGTCCATGGCAATGGGTAACTTATGAGGTTGTGGATCCTGAACATGCTTTTACGTTAGTTGCACAAGGCGTAGATCATATAGAAAGCATGGATATTGGCGGTTTATTACAAGATGAAAGATTAAAATTGGCTGCGTGTGAGCACTAAAATATACGATGTTACTGTCATTGGTGGTGGTATACACGGTGCCGGTGTAGCTCAAGCTGCAGCAGCTAAAGGTTACCGGGTTTTATTATTAGAAAAAAATAAAATAGCCGCTGGTACTTCAAGTCGTTCAAGTAAATTGATTCATGGCGGATTACGATACCTCGAACATTTTGAATTTAAACTGGTGTTCGAATGTTTACGAGAAAGACAAATCTTATTAACGATAGCCCCCGATCTTGTTAAGCTAAGACCCGTTTATATTCCCATATATAAAAATTCAATTCGTACCCGGATTCAAATTCGAATTGGTTTAATGTTGTATTCAATTCTTGGCCGTTTACAGAAAAATACTTTTTTTAAAAAAATACCAAAATCTCAATGGCATGAACTCGACGGATTGGAAATCAATAATCTACTTGCGGTCTATCAGTTCTATGATGCACAAACTGATGATGTAGAATTAACTCAGGCTGTAATTAACTCGGCGGAATCATTAGGAGCAAATATAGCTGTTCCCGTTGAATTATTACGGGTTAAAAATAACAGCGATGGTTATGATATTACCTATATGGAAGAACAGGCTGTTGTCGATTGTAAATCAACTGTGATAATTAATGCTGCAGGCCCATGGATTAATGATGTATTGGAAATTATTTCACCTGATGCGGAAAAAATTAATATTGACCTGGTACAGGGAGCCCATATTATTCTGGATCATGAATTAAACAAAGGGATTTATTATGCTGATTCCCCCGCTGATGGTCGTGCTATATTTTTTATACCCTGGAAAAATAAAACACTGGTAGGAACAACTGAGTCTTTGTTTTCGGGAGATGTTGAAAATGTCAAACCATTAGAGAAAGAAGTAGATTATTTGTTATGTAATTTTAATCATTATTTTGCAAAAGATAATCCTAAAGTTCGATCCGATGTTATATCAAAATTTGCCGGTTTACGCGTTTTAATGTCCAGTCAGGACATAGCATTTAAGCGTAGTAGGGATACTTATTTAATAACTGATGGTTCTAAAAAGCCTGCTCTTGTAACAATCGCTGGTGGCAAATTAACAGCATACCGACATACAGCTGAACGGGTGATGAAACTGATATCAGCACGATTACCCGCAGCTTCAAAAACTGGGTTAACCGATATTATTGAGTTGTCAAAACCAAAATAAAAATAACTGAAAACTATTTTTTAGAAATATTCTTTATTACAATATAAGTGAGAACTAATTCTCGTTATTTGTGGCAGAATCATTAAATACTATTAATGGCTAGCATTAAGTTTAATAACGTTATATTCTAGCGAGAAGTTATATTGAGCCTTAAATACACGTATAATTGGTTTTACTAATAAGCTGATTTCACATCTAGAAAATACTTTGCCTGGGAGAGGACCTATGTTTGATATGGATCAAATTAAAAAAAATGTCGTTAAATGGAGTAAACCGGATACTGAGGAAAATGAAATGATTCAATCTGTTCCAGCAACACAATCATCAACTACGACTAGTCGAATATCGTCAACCTCCAGTCCTGCCACAATCGGGTCTTCAATTTATTTTAAAGGTGAATTATCGGGTGAAGAAGATTTTATTATTCAAGGAAAAGTTGATGGTGAAATAAAGTTACAGAAAAATAACTTAACTATTGGTATTGATGGCGTAATTAATGCAAATATTACCGCAAGAATTATTATTGTTGAAGGTCAGCTTAATGGTGATTTAACGGGTAGTGAAAATGTAATTATTCGTAAGACGGGGAATGTACTAGGTAATATTATTTCGCCGCGTGTTACTTTAGAAGATGGTGCTAAATTTAAAGGAAGCATTGAAATGGATCCTAAAGACAGCACAGTAAAAAAATCGAATGATTTAAAAATAAACCATTAGATACTAAATACTATGGAATACCTCGAGCTGACAAGAATTAATGGTTGTGAGGAATCATTAGTCCTGGATAATTGTCGTCCGTTTAAGATAATAACTGAGAAATTGTCTGTTGACACTAAAAAAATAATTCTGGATTTAGGTAAGACTAATAATAATAATATTAATTATTTTTCAGAATTTTTTTGTAAAATTTTCATTGAAGATTTATTCGAATCTATTTTAGAGCATGAAAGCAAAGAAAAATCTAAAGTAGGGGATATAAAGTTAAATCAGGATGATGATTCTCCAAATTACAATGAAATGTTTTATTGTGATAGCAGCAATGAAAAAGTAGATATTGTGCTGTGTTGGGAAATATTAAATTACATTCCGCGAGAACACATTCGTTTATTCATAGAAACCTTGCTTAAATTTTCTAATAAAGAAACATTATTTCATGCTTTTATCGCTACTCAAGCAACTATGGCTGATACACCTCTCGAATATTCAATACTTGATAGTTTAACAATGGAACGAAATACTACAACAGCAAATCGCATTAAAGCTCCACGCTATAATCAATTGCAGTTGTATAAATTTATGCCTGAATTTAAAGTAGTGAAATCAATTTTACATCGTAATGGCATGCAGGAATACTTATTTAGCGTAAAATAATATTAAGTTGTCGCTAAATAAAAAATTCGAATCTCAGTTATATTTACAGCTCAAAGTTAAATTGCGTGCGTTAAAATTATTGAGAAAGTGTTTACACCGATGAATTAGCCGTAAAAATATTTCCATTCTACGTTTGTAATTTTTTCCAGCTGTTTTAAAAAAGTATCTGTTGGTAAGGCCAGTTCTGCCTGAATGCCATGAAATAATATCGCTGACTTATAAAATCCGGCTGTTTTTTTCCAATGGATATCCAATAATGAAATCTGCTGTTGGCAAGCTGGACAGGGTGCATTCATTTCTGATGTTTTTTCCCAATTTAAAATTAAGTTATTCCATTCTGATATTCTTGATTTACAGGAGGGACAAATGGCTTTAACGCCAAATTCCGTTTTTTTAAAATAATAGTGTTTATTAATGAAGTCTAATTGAATGTAGTTTAAATCTGCTATAGTTTGATTAAGGTCGGAAGCCGATATTATTTTTTGAGGTTTGAAATTCAAATAAGGTGAACATCCAAGAAAACTAATATAGTGAAGGTAGTTTTTTCCGGATAG
>JBGMQW010000265.1:0-2525 GCA_048060815.1 Thiohalomonadales bacterium
TAGTCACTGCTATTATCGTGCCCATTGTTGCCAGTAATCTAACCGACTTTGTAATTGCACAGGTTAGTTTTTTAATTATAGCGTTGGTGTTATGGTTGTCTGTATGTGTACGGAAGCGTGGATAAAGGTCTATTTTATATGTTTATAAAATAATATATTATGTTCAATAATTTACCATTAATGAAATAATTTTAAATTTCTGTGAAAGATTTCTAGATATTAAAATCAAAAACTGTAGATTGTGTTTTGTAATGTAGCTTTTAATAAACATTAAATTTAACATAATAAATTAAACTGTTTGTTTACTCAATATTAAATGGGTAAAATTAGTACAAATTTCGTATTTTAATATTACACCTAATTATCATTTTAGACACGGAGTCAATCATGTTATTTTCATCATTTCGTTATGGCCAATATATAATAATTGCGCTCTTATTTTCATTACTAAATGCTTGTGGCGGTGGTGGAAATAACTTACCAGAAACTGCTCCTAAAGATACGATTCCTCCAAAAATTGAATTAATAAAACCCATACCAGGTTCCAAAGTTACTACCAATTCTTTTGTAGAAATAACATTTAATGAGGAAATCCAAAATTACGATACTAACAATATTCAAATTCGAACATATAAAAATAATATTGTTGATCCCAATAGCACAATAGCATTAAAAACATCAGATTTATCATTTTCACAAAAAACATTAATAGTAAAACCTGGAATCCTTCAATCAGATAAGAAATACCAAGTCATCGTAAAAGAATTTAGAGACATTGCAGGAAATATGCTGAAAGAACAGTGCCAATGGGATTTTGCCACAGAAAATTATCCTGGAACAATAAATAACACAATTACAGGTAATTGTGGAAATGGTCCTGGCACACCGGATACAACTCCACCACTAATTGTCAACGTTAACCCTGCTACCACTTCAACACCAACTACATCTTCCATTATAATCACCTTTAGTGAAGCAATCGATACTAGCACTCTTGATTCTAATATTACGCTTTCTGAAATATCTGCTAATGGAACAGCTTTATTAGTTACGCCAATGCCATATACTCTGGATAACTACAACTCTACTGAATTTAAAGTTACATTAATTCCTACTTTTTCACCAGCCCTTAAAGCAAATACACAATATCAAATAACCATAAAAGCGGGGCCTACCGGAATTAAAGATATACAAGGAAACTCTCTTGTAACAGATAGTAATACACGCTTTACTACCTTAGCAAATACAGTTAGCGATACAACGCCACCACAGGTATCTGGAATTACACCTATTAGTGATGCTACGGTTGATCCAGCCACTAATATTACTGTAAATTTCAATGAAGCTATGGCACCAAGTACAATTCAGGCCAATATAACACTCTCACAAATTGTGAATGGTTCACCAATCTCAGTTAAACCTTTATCGAATTTATTCACTTATGACTATAATAATATCTCTAATAAAGCAACGTTAACTATTGTATCTGGTCAATTTTTGGCTTATCAATCTCAATATGAAATTCGAGTGACAACTGGAATAAAAGATAAAAGCGGTAACGCGTTAACGGCTGATATAAAATCATTATTTTTTACAACTCAACAACCTGATAGTACAGCACCAACTATTTTAAAAGTTACTCCAGCAACTGGAACCAATATCGCACCAACAACTAATATTACTATTACTTTTAGTGAAAAAATGGATAGCACGACACTAAAGCCAAATATAAAATTAGTGTCGGTAAATGATATCGCAGCCACACCATTAAATAATTATAGCTATAATTATAATGTTACAACCAAAATAGTAACTTTCACTCCGATACAAATACCTGCATTACTATATGGAACAAAATACCAATTACTAATTAAAAGTGGGATAAATGGTGTTAAAGATATAAGCAATAATTCTTTGGCAACAAACTATACTAGAAATTTTACTACAAGTTTAGCACCAGATAAAACAGCTCCAACTGTAATAAATGTAATTCCTACTGAAGGCTCTACTGTAGCAGCATCAACTGACATTAAAATTTACTTTAGTGAAAATATGAAAGAAACATCATTGCAAACTAATTTTGAACTTTATGAAGTTGTAACAGGTAGTCCAAGCCTAATAACTCCATTCCCTTTTATAGTTCAATACAATCAAGTAGACTTTATAGCGACGTTATTACCAAACCCAACAATCCCCACATTATTACCAGGAAAAAACTATCGTATTATAGTTAAAGGAAGCCCAAACGGTGTAATGGATATTGCTGGGAATCAGCTTAGCGCAGATAAACCGACAAATTTTAGTACGGCTGTTGCTTCAAATCAATGGAGCTGGATTGAAGGCTCTAATACAGGTAATGCTGTAGGGGATTACGTTTTACCTAATCAATCTCCAGGTGCCAGAGAACATGCAGTCACATGGACTGATTTAAATGGCAATTTTTGGCTTTTCGGTGGCCTTACAGTAACTCCAGGTTCACTTGAAATTTTCAATGACCTATGGAAATTCGATGGTGCAAATTGGAG
>JBGMQW010000265.1:2625-3980 GCA_048060815.1 Thiohalomonadales bacterium
CAGGTTCACTTGAAATTTTCAATGACCTATGGAAATTCGATGGTGCAAATTGGAGTTTTGAAAGTGGAAAAAGCACAATTAACAACTCCGGAGTTTATAGCGCTAAGCCTGGAACAGCATCTACAGCAATTTATCCTGGAGCACGATCTGATTCAGCTACGTGGGTTGATGCTACAGGAAATTTATGGCTATTTGGAGGAGATGGTTATGATAGTGCCGGAGTGAGTGGTTCGTTAAATGATTTATGGAAATACCAACCAAGTACAAAAAAATGGACATGGTTAAATGGTTCTAATTTAAAAAGCAATTCAGGTTCATATAGCCTCAATGCTGGTACTGCATTAAGTACCAACTTACCTCCATCAAGAAAAGGATCTTCATCATGGTTGGATAATACAGGTAATTTATGGTTGTTTGGTGGTTATGGTTATCCTGGTAATGTTGGAGCCGTTTTTAATGACGTATGGAAATATATACCCGGTACAAACATGTGGATCTGGGTCAGTGGCAGTAAGACTCCAGGACAATCCGGTGTTTATACAAATGTAGGTTCTGGAGTTATACCCGGCTCACGGGCACTTTCTGTGAATTGGAAAGACTCAGCAGGAAATTTCTGGATATTTGGTGGCCTTGGCTATGACGTAAATGGATCGAATAATTCGTTTCCTGGACAAGGCTTAAATGATATTTGGAAATATAATCCAACTACTAAAAAATGGGCATTCATAGCTGGCAGCACTACTATAAATAATGCTGGTATATATGGCACAAAAGGATCGCCTACTACCAATAATATTCCAGGAGCACGGTATAGCGCAGTGTCGTGGTTAGACTCACAAAACAACCTATGGCTTTGGGGAGGCATGGCATATGATGTTAATGCTACTCGAGGAAGCATAACTGATCTGTGGAAATTTGATGGTAAAAATTGGACCTGGATGCATGGAAATAACACAGTTTATCAAGCTGCAAACTATGGAACAAAGGGTGTATCTTCAGCAACAACAATTCCAGGGTCAAGGCAAGGTGCTGTCTCATGGACGAATTTAAATGGCAATTTATGGTTATTTGGTGGTGAAGGTCCAGGTGGTCGAAAAAATGATTTGTGGAAATATACTCCATAAAAATTAAATGACAAAAAGGGTGTGATGTAAAATCCCTTTTTGTCATCTCATATCAGATAAATCAATTGATATTTAAATATCATTCAACTATTCCACTGGTACATTCATTTAAATTTCACGTACACTAATTGTATGAAGTTCACTACTATAAAAACTGCTTTAAAACCGGCATCCGAGTTTGCAGTAAAACCACCGAAAGCGCTCTTACGCCCGGTTGGTCGCGCTATTGCG
>JBGMQW010000266.1:0-3963 GCA_048060815.1 Thiohalomonadales bacterium
TTCTTTGCAAAAAACGCGCGGGTTCGCGGAGTCCCTCTTGAACTTTTTGTTAGGCTTTTTTTGATTCAGTAGCAACATAATTCATATGTACTATGCATCTCCAATAGTAAACAGACATCAATATTAAAAATACACTAATCTCGTACCATGTTGTTAACATTTCATCATCATCTTCATCGAACAAAACTATGGCTATTATCGTTGCTAGAACAAAAACTACCATCATCCGAATACCTACTACGAAACCAATACTGAAATACCTACCTGCAAATTCTTTACCTTTATTTCCACCATTAAAATAATAGGCTAAACATGTACCAACGAATACAATAATTAAATATATTATTGATTCAGCATAGTCATAAATATTTATATCTACTGAAGGAAAATAATTATATGTTACTAACGCAAGCTCCATACCAAAAACATAAATTAAAATGTACACAAACACACTTCTTTGACTAAGCGTGTTGTTTATAAGTTCTTTATTTAATTTTTTAATATTCCAAAAGTACATAATTTTTATTCTGGCCTAACAGCTGATTATGTAGAAAAAGTATATGTTAAAACATACACTATTTATACAATCCACATTAGTTAAGAATTTTCGATTCAATATTTCTTCTTGAATTTAATCAATGTAATTTGTTAAGTAACAATATGCATAATTAATAATTTCAAATTTTCTATTAATTTGTGAACTCATCTAATTGTTAATTAAAATTTTGTGGTAAATTTTACCACAAACTTAAGTTGAGTATATTTACAACATTTATAACTATATAAGGAGATTAAAGATGACTAAAACACTAATAATGTTACTTATAAGTGGAATCGCTATTTCGAGTAGTAATGTATGGGCTGCAGGTTCTGGTTCGCGTAACGATGGATCAACTCGAATTGTTAATGCGGCTGCTGCTCGTCCAAATGCTGTTCAAGCTGGTGGCAGTGCAATTGCATCGCGTCCAGCGGCTCAAGCAGGAATGGATGCAGCTATGGCGGCCAACCCTAATGCAGATGCGTTAATGCGTGATGTTCAAAAAGCAGGTGGCTATACTCCTCCCGCAAAATAAATGTGTTCTTTTGGATGCGGTTAATTTTAACCGCATCCAGACGCTACTGTATTCAATGTTAATCTAACAATGACAAAGAGTAAGCAAAATTATAGGCTGTTAAGAAGCTTTCACCATCAGGATCGTTTGCTGGTTTTTCTACCATAATGATTACAATATAATGTTTCACTTTAATTGCAAATATATGATGTCGAATTGGGCTATAGCTAGAATCATATTTCTTCGGATTTTGTAATAAGTTCCAGTGTATTGTTCTATTACCTGCTATTTTAATGTGTTTCTTATTTAATACTTTTAGATTCGTGATAGTTTTGTAAAAACTTTTATGGTATTTATAAAGTAGTTTTAACGACGTTTCTTCAAATGTATCGATAGTATTTTTTTGTTCTTTAACTCTATACAGTTCTAAACTGTAAGTACTTTTATCTTTACCGATAAAAACGACATTACTACCATTTTCATAATAGAATTCATCAATATCCATTAACGCGTATTCAATACTGCCTTTCTTATAAGGCAGCGCTATTGAAAAACTATTATCCATTGCATAGTATTTATTCTCACTAATACTACCGCTAATGTGTTTATTATGATCGGGTGTGCTCACTACAATGGGCTCATTAGTAGCACAAGCACTGAGAGTGGTTAATAAAAATAATAAAATTAGTTTTCTATAGTCTATAACTTCCATAATTAGCACTCCTTGAAAAAGCACTTCTATTTAAGTATGACCAATTTTTGAAATATATTTTAAATATTTAGCTTTCGCTTGATACGGATCAATTAAATAACAAACCTACTCCAATTCTGTATTGTATTTGTACTGATTACATTATTTAAATTAAAAAACTGTGTAATTAACTTGTTTAGTCCATACCGGATTAGTTTTATTTTTATACAAAATTTTTGCCATTAATTGGAATTGTCCTTTTTTAATAGTCCAATGAAAATTTTCAGTTGAACTGGTTCCAATTTTTTCACCATTAACAAACCAGCTTATCGTATCGATTGCTTGTGTTTTGTTCAGCTCAAACTCAAATACTTCAAATTTATCCGGCACACGCGGATCCATCGCAACACGTAATCCGTTTGTGGGTTTACGAATGTGTGCGATCTTTTCTGTTATTTCATTCGCTACTACGTGTGTTCCGGGTATAAACCATTCATCTTTAGTTCGACATTCTCCATTTGCGGGAATACCCGTATCAATACAAACACGCTGTTGTACTAAATAAGGGCTATGATACAAACCACGAACCTGACGACCACGATTAACTTCATTAAAAAGTGAGCGCAATACCAAGGCCGGGCCGGTTGAACCAGTGACTTTTTGCATGGGTGAATAGTCCATGTTTCCAAACCACACGCCTATGGTGTAACGATCATTATAACCAATTGCCCAGGCATCGCGATAATCACTTGAGGTTCCGGTTTTAACAGCCGTTTGTTGTGGAAAATTCAAAATAGAATTTGAACCAAACTCACGTTCTCGTGCTTTTGGATCGGACAAGATATTAGTAATTAAACTGGCGATATCCGGTTTAATTACTGGATAACTATTATTAAAAACAGATTGTCCAGCAATAGTGGATAATGGTTTAAAACTTCCCATTCGCGCTAAGGTAGTATAAGCCTGTGTTAATTCAAACAAGGTTAATTCACCATTACCCAGCGCAATGCCATCACCGTAAACATTAGGGTGTGCCGTTAAACTTTTAATACCCGTGTTTTTTAAAAATTGTAAAAAATTGCTAACGCCAACATATTGTATGGTTCTAACCGCCGGGATATTTAATGAATTACCGAGTGACTCGCGTAATGAAATTAAACCATAATATTCTCGACTGTAATTATGATAACTGTGCAAACCCAGGCCAACGCTTTCTTCCAGTGGTGTATCTGAAATTATCGTTGCGGCTGTCCAGCCCTTATTTAATGCACTGGCATACAAAAAAGGTTTTAGTGCCGAACCGGGTTGTCGTTTTGCCAGTACCGCATTAATGTTATTAAACTGTTGTTCTTTTTTACCTGCCTGCCCGACTACCCAGGAAATAATTTCATTACTGCCATGCTCAACGATTAAAACTGCACCATTTAAGACATGGGCATTGCGCATCGAATGCAATTTAGTATCTAATGCCTTTTGCACTTTTCGCTGTAACTCAACATCCAGCGTGGTATAAACGCTACCGGGCTCCTGTAAATTCACATCGCCAAGCTGTTGATATTGTTGTTTTGCGTACTCTAAAAAATGTTGTGTATTAATATGCCATTTTGATTTTTGAGTAATCAGTTTAGCCTGTCGTATTGTGTTCAGACTATTTTTGTCAATTATACCCTGTGATTGCATCCGTTCTGCCAAGGTTAAAATTGTTTTATTAAGCCTTTTCGGATAGTGAAACGGATTTAACCATTTAGGCGAGCGCACCATTACTGCCAGCGCTAACATTTCTTTTTTATTTAATGTTTGTAAATCCCGATTAAAATAATATAAAGCGGCTTGTTTAATACCCCGGCGACGTGCTGCATAGGGAACCTGATTCAGATAAAATTCTAAAATCTCAGACTTTGATACCGTATTCTCCAGCCCTTGCGCTTCAAAACCTTCTAACCAGCGTGTCCATACCGTTCGCTTCCTGCGATGTAGCATTTTAACGACTTGTTCAGTTATGGTGCTGGCACCTCGAACGCCTTTGATGTGTAACACATTTTGCTTTAATGCCGATAAACGTGCCAACCAATCTATACCATCATGGGCGTAAAACCGTTTATCTTCTGCAGCAATAATTGCCTGCTGCATAAACTCGGGGACATCAAATAAATTAACAATATCATGGGTATTCCATTTATTTTCATAGGTTATATTGAGTGGAATATTTTTTCGATCAAG
>JBGMQW010000267.1:0-3954 GCA_048060815.1 Thiohalomonadales bacterium
GAAAAAACATGCTTAAATACATACTTAAACTGGCAATAACAAAATCAGTCCATAAAATTGAATTGTCAGCTCAAGAGCACGCTATTGAGTTTTATAAAAAATACGGTTTCTCTGTAACCAGTGATGTTTATCTTGATGCCGGAATACCACATTATGATATGGTGTATCATGAATAAAATAACGCGGTAAATTTAATGAATTCTGATAATACAAGTCACAAAATTAAAACAGGAGATGATGATATTTCATTATCTTCACGAGATGCCGTAAAGATTATAAACATTGCATTAACACAGCAAACATCAAGAAGCATTGATATTATTTCAAAACATCTTGATTCGGGTATTTTTGACAACCTTGATTTTATTGATGCACTAAAAAAACTTTCTATTTCAAGCAAGTTTACAAAAATAAGAATTCTGCTTAATGATTCTGAATCTATGATTAAAAATGGACACAGAATGATTGAATTAATTCAGCTTCTAACAAGCAGTATCGAAGTTCGAAGAATATCGAAAGAATATAAATCGCACAGCAATGCATTCTCAATTTTTGATGGAAAAGGTATTATTTACTTGCCGCATGCAGAACGTTATGAAGGTTTTGCCAATTTTGACCGTCCTCGCCTAGCAACTGAACTGGTTAGTTTCTTTAATGAAGTCTGGGAACATAGCGCACCAGATGAAAACTTGCGTAGATTACACATATGATTAAATTAACTTATATTTTATTGTTAACATTAAGTCTTTTTCTTATTAATACCCCTGCGAATGCAGAAAAGACTTCTGTAAAACAAAAACAGATTACAAATGTAAGTCTGCAATATATTTCTGGGAAAGACGTCATATCCGTCCTTCAATCATTAATCGATAAATCTGTTTTAATTAGCGAAAAAGATAATGTGCTTTTTATTAACGGAACGCCTGATAAAACAAAAAATATTTTACAAATTATCGAACAAGTCGACACTCCACCTGCCGCATTAACTATTGAATTTATCGCTTCAAGCCGAAAAATTGATTTCAAAAAATCAGGTGCAATATATCAAACCAAAAATAATACAACACAATCAATGTCGATAACTGAACGGCAATGGGTCACCTTGAATACAGGCTTGTCGCTACCTATTGCAGAAAGAAAACGCTATGCTGATGGTACGGAAACGCAATCATTTCGATACAAAAAAATAACGAAAAGCTATGTTTTCAAAGTCCATGAATTTAGCGGCTGGTCAATTATTCAGGTGGGCTTAAATACTTCGCCAGAAAATACCGATATTGCTGATGCGATAGAAGAAACAGAACTGGACACAACAATAGTAGGGAAAACAGAAGAATGGCTGGAAATCACTTCAAGCAAACGTTTGACAGAAGATGTTGTATCAACCAACAATAATATTTTTCTTTATCTTAAAGTTAAAGAATCAAAAATAAAAAATGAGAACGAAATAAAAACTGAAACAACTAAATGAACATTCAATACACGGTCAGCCTTTTAAAACCACACGCTCATATATTCAAAGTTACACTGGAAATAAATCAACCCAATAATACCGGGCAAGTTTTGTCTTTGCCTGCATGGATTCCTGGCAGCTACATGATCCGTGACTTCGCTAAAAACATTATTAGTATTAAAGCGCAATCAGATAATAAACCCGTTAATCTTGAGAAGATTAATAAAAGCACATGGAAGGCTGAAAGCGTAAATAGCGCCCTTTTAATTGAATATGAAGTTTACGCCTGGGATTTATCGGTTCGATCTGCACACTTTGATATGAACCATGCTTTTTTTAATGGTACAAGTTTATTTTTAATGCCGCATGGCTTTGAACATGAGCCCGTTAACCTCAATATAAAAGAACCTGAAAATAAAGATTATTCCTCATGGCATGTTACAACATCGCTTAGCAAGAAAAATACTAACAAATCAGGTTTTGGACTTTATCAGGCTAACAACTATGACGACTTAATTGATCATCCCTTTGAAATCGGAACGCATTCAGAATTCAATTTTTCAATAGAAAATACCTCGCATAAAATGGCCTTAACAGGCCTTCATCGGGCAGATGAAAAACGACTCAAACTGGACTTAACTAAAATATGTCAAACACATATCAACATGTTTGGCGAGTTACCTGATTTAGAAGAATATATTTTTCTAGTGATGGTTACAGGAGATGGTTATGGTGGTTTGGAACATCGCAGTTCAACCAGCTTAATGTGTAGCCGTAATGATTTACCTCTAGCGACTCAAGCAAAAGACCCGGATGAAAAATACCGTAATTTTTTAGGCTTATGTAGCCACGAATATTTTCATACCTGGAATATTAAAAGAATCAAACCCGAAGTTTTTCTTCCATACGACTTATCTGCAGAAACATATACGCAACAACTTTGGGCCTTTGAAGGGATCACTTCCTATTATGATGAACTTGCTCTTGTCCGTAGCGGTGTTATTTCACTAACTAGCTATCTCGAACTTATTGGACAAACCATCACCCGAGTTTTACGTGGTAAGGGACGTTTTAATCAAAGCATTGCTGAATCCAGCTTTGAAGCATGGACTAAATTTTATAAACAAGATGAAAGCGCACCAAATACCATTGTTAGTTATTATGCCAAGGGTGCTCTGCTCGCTTTATGCTTGGATTTAACTATACGCAAACACTCGAACGGAAAAAAATCACTTGATGATGTTATGCGTCACCTATGGAATAATTTTGGTAAAAAATCAATTGGTCTGAAAGAAGGTGAAATTGAAAATATCGCCAGTAAAATTTCTGGTGTCGATTTAAAAGAATTTTTCAGAAAATATTTACATGGTACTGAAGAGCTTCCACTTGAAAGCTTATTATCCGAGGTGGGGATAAAATTCAACTTACGCCCAACAACATCTGTTGATGATAAAGGTGGGAAAATAGCTAAAGATAAAAATCAATGCAATCCTGTATCAATAGGTGCGCGTTTTGCCGCAAACAACAGCGGCGTAAAAATCACTCAAGCATTCAGTGATGGAAGCGCTGAGCAAGCCGGGCTTTCTGCTGGCGACATTATAATTTCGATAAATAATTTGCAAGTAAATAAATCAAATATTAATAAAATGATTGGTCGTTATTCTGTAGGCGATGAGGTTACCATTCATGCTTTTCGACGTGATGAATTGAACGTATTTAAGCTCACATTAAATGCTGCTGAATTAACTACCTGTTATTTACAAATTGAGAGTAAAGCGAGTGCAGAACAACAAAATCACATAGAACAGTGGTTATTTATAAACAAATAGTAACTGTTAATAATTTTATTTTTCATTCCTTAACGATACAATTTCTTTAAGTAACGGACTAATAATGTGATCAATCTTGCGTCGCATCAAAGAACCTATTGCATCTGTTCGAGAAAACACAGGGGTAAGTAAAGATTCATCAATTAGCGATAGTATGAGCATTGATTTATAAACGGGTAATAAAAGCTGGTTGCTCCCGACTATATCTTTAAGATCATCAAACTGTGTTGCCGTAACATCAATATATTTATTTGCATCAGAGATTAATAGTTCAATATCCTGATACACGACATCATTTGGACGAATTTCAGAAAAATATTCACGAATAATTTTAAACAGTGAAATGACAACATCCTGGTTAGAAGGTTTTTTCAAAACCATTTCGACTGTATGTAAATAGGCTTGCCCATTTTCGCTTAATATACGTAAAGCAGATTTTGCAAAAACATTGTTGTTTTTTAGCTCAAGCTTTTGACGGTGTTGCTTTAATAACGTGTGCTCAATAAAATCAACAGGTAAAGTATCCGGAAGCGTTTTTAAAAAACCGACAAGCAATGCATTTTTGCGCAGCCCTTTTTTCCACAAACTATCCTGTATTTCTTTTGTTATAAGATTTTTTTGTAACACAAGTCGTGCAGACTCAATCATAGCGCGAGGTTCTTCTTCAAAAGG
>JBGMQW010000268.1:0-3953 GCA_048060815.1 Thiohalomonadales bacterium
TACGACCAATAATACAGCATTGCAAAGGATCAGTTAAAAGTGACTGTACAATTTTTTCGAGCATCCGAAATAACTTCAGCTGAAGTATCAGTACTATTGATAACTGCACACCCAGTTCCTGTCCATCCACCAAATGTTGATCCAATATCGGGTACTGCTGTAATAGTCATTGTCCAACCAATTCCAGTGATAAGGCTACATGGTAGAGTTGTACAGGTATAAGGTATTGCCGGGTTTCCATTATTATCAATCCCAACAAATACAAATTCAACAGACCCGTTACCCAAACCCAGTTTATCAATTTGAATTACCCAACCAGCACCAAAATTTATGATACAAGTTTTTGCTGTGTCAATAGTTACATTAATTGAAGCTGCACCAGTACCCTGAACACAACCACTCCAACTACTAAAATAATTTGGCTCAGTAGCACTCTGAGTTAAAGTTACTGATTCATTAACTGGATAAGCATTTGTACACGATGTTGTCGAATTACAAGTAAAAACTCCACTCGAACTATCCGTGACAGTCACAGTTCCTGATCCAGGTCCCCCGTTCATATTTATAGTGAGATTTGCCATTGGAATTAGCGTAAAATTCGCCGCACAAATAACACCAGTTGTCGTCATGGTTAGAGTGGTTGTGCTCGTTCCTGCACTGGTGCCACAAGTAGCACCCCATCCTGTAAAATTATAGCCGGCATTAGTTGTAGCGACCAAGGTAATCGATGTACCGGCAGGATAACCTTGGCGACAGCTTCCGGCACCACAATCAAAAACCGGGATGGCCGGTAAGGTTGCCTTCACACTACCACCATTAAGATCTGAACGGATAACAAGATCATAAAGTGGCGCTGGAACGGGTTCAAAAGTCACTGTACAACTTAAAGGAGTAATACCAATAGTCACACTGGCTATGCCACCAGTCGTTGTTCCCACACCGGTACCACCAGTGCAACTACCCGCCCAAGATTTTAATTGATAACCGGGTGCCGGTAGTGCTTCCAAACTAATCACGGTACCTTGAACATAACTCTGGCAGTCAGGACCACAACTACTACCAGTCTGGTTTGGAGTAACTGTGCCCGAAGCAGCTCCACTTGCTACCGTTACTGTGAGTGGATATAAAAGCACTGTGGGTGTACTGAAATTTGCGGTACAAATTCTATTTTGCGACATCGTGACAATACCACTGGCGCATCCTGCACCTGTCCATCCGGTAAAAATTAAATTCCCGACAACAGCAGGTGTTAACGTCACATCCGTATTTGCAGTATAGGTATTACTGCAGTTAGTACCACAATTAATACCGGCGGGTTTGGAGCTAACAGTTCCATTGCCACCATTGATTTGAACTGTCAGAAGATAGGATACTGGTAGAATAACATCAAAATTAGCAACACATGACGTCGCAGCAATCATTGGGACAGTAACGTTTGGTGCTGTTCCGATACCACAATCTCCACCCCAATTTTTAAATTTAGTTGTTGCATTTATTGGACTTGCAGTCAATTTTACCGGAATTTTTTCAGCAAAGTCTTTATTACACACGGTACCACAATCAATCCCGTTCGGAACAGATACTATCCGACCACCAGTGGCTGCTGCTCCAGCCGAACTAACACTGAGGTTGTATAGAATGACACTGGGTTTGGGTTCAAAACTTGCAGTACATGTTTTAGTAGTACTCATGGTAATACTGGTATCTAATGTTGTTGTGTTGGCGTTACTACCACAATCAGCACCCCATATCAGAAAGTTATTTTCAAGTGCGGGTGCTGCCTGTAATGTTATCGAGCTATTCAAGGTATAAAGACCATCACACTTTGTACCACCTGCACCACAATTAATTCCCGTTGGTGATGTCGGAATCGAAACCACACTACCGGAACCAGCGCCAATCAGGCTGACCGTAAGAGTTACATCGGTGGAGCTCGGTTCAAAAGTCGCAATACAATTAATTGCTTTGGTTATGGCAACAGTAGAAGTGCCAGTCACGACATTTGCCGTGCATTCAGGATCGCCGCTCCAGCCAACAAATGTACTCCCCGTTGCTGATGCGGGTGTCAATGTAACCGAAGCATCTGCAATATAACGCTTGGTACAAGCAACATCGTTGTTTGTGGTACAATTAATTTCGGTATCACCAGAGGTTACAGAACCTTCACCAAGTCCTGCTAAAGTTATACTAAGATCATAAAACGCAGAGTTGCCATTAATATCAAATATTGGTAAGCAACTGATATCGGCACTCATGGTAACTTCACCATCCAGACAATCCGGATTACTGCCAACACCATAGCCTTTAAAACTACTATCCACGCTGGCTTTTGGTACTAATGTCACTTTATTATCTACTGGAAATTTTTCATCACAAGATTTATTACAGGATATATCTGACGGTTTTAAGGTGATCGTTCCCGTTCCACCATTGCCACTATAAACAATTTTAAGTGTGTAAAAATTTGCTTTTACAGCAGAGGCCGGTACTTCAGAACCACCACCACCGCCACAGGAAGTTAAAAATAAGAATGTGATTAAGTTAATGACAAGAAATATTGAGCGAGTAATCATTTTCATGCTTCGTCCCTGATGCGATTTGACGTTAAATATTAGTTAACAATACCGTATTATTTTTACTCGATCAATCAAAAAGCTTATATTGAAATGTATACCGTGAAGAATTCCAACACTAACGCTGAACTTTTGAACTTTTCGTTGAATTTTTGCTCATTACCGTGCACTGCAAGAAGGTGAAAGAAAGTAAAGTAGTCAAATCTTGGCATGTAAGTCGGTTGGACTCAACTAAGCATTTGAAAATATTAAATTAATGACTAAAAATAACCCCAATATTAGCTTAAACTAGTAGTCTTTTTGATTTCTAAATACCAATTACATTCTTAAACATGTTATTTAGGCCTAAATAACGTGTTTAAGGCATTAAAATGGCTTTAATTGACTTCCTTTATCTTTATCAATTGCTTAGCTAGCCGACCCATGCCAGATTAAAGTTTCATAGAATCTAATCGATATTATTAAGTGTAAAATATCCTAATAGAAATTATGTACTCTAAATTTATTTCTTCACTCATTATCTTATTTTTATCTAACTCCGTGGCAGCAGGTAAGATATATAAATGGAAAGATGCAAATGATCAAATGCATTTTAGTGCAGTTCCACCAAATCAACTCGATGTACAATCAACTAATCTTGATACAAAACAATCTTCGCAACAAACTAATAAATCCGATTCAATAAATTCAAAACCAAATAAATTTGTTAGACAGTACGAGAAGTTAAAAATAGACAAGGAAACAAAAAACAATAAGCAAAAATATGACTCCTATTTAAAGGATTTAAGAAAAACGCAACGTGATGCTAAAAAAGTACAACAATCAAAAAAATGGAAAGTACCTCAAGACTGGAGAAGCGAGGCTATTAAAAAATGTAAATCGAACCGCGGTGTCGGATGTGAAAGCCCAGATTATTTGAAGTATCAACGTCCACTGAGTCAAGCTGAGCGTGATAGATTAAATAAGGAGCGTAAACAACGCCGTATACGCGAAGCAATAAGGCGATCAGATGATTATTGTCGAGGTGGGCGTTGTTGATTTTATTAACAATCTAGGGGGCCCGAATTCATACAATAAGTGCAATTCCTGGCTTTTAACGAGTGTGATACGAATCTGATCTTGTATAATAAATAAGTGTACAACCTACTACTAAGTAGGCGAAAGTACGATTATGGAGTGTATTATATGTCTATGATAAAAAAGAGCATATCTGTGACCGATCATCAAAATGACTGGATTAAAACCCAAATAAAAACCGGGCATTTTGGCAATGAAAGTGAAGTTATCAGGGAATTAATACGTGAGCGTCAGAACTTAGGGGGCAGTGCCACGAGCCAAGCAGAAATTTATTACTGAGATGCTCGATGCCTTATGATTAAG
>JBGMQW010000269.1:0-3952 GCA_048060815.1 Thiohalomonadales bacterium
TATGAAATAATTGTTGTTGATAACAATTCAACTGATGGTGATGTTGAAACTATAACAAGTCATTTTAATAATATAATCCTAATTAAAAATGAAACCAACGAGGGGTTTTCAAAAGCAAATAATAAAGGTGCTGCAATATGCGAAGGGAAATACTTACTCTTTTTAAATAATGATATTATCTTTGTTGAAAACACACTGCAAATATTATTACAGTACCTCAGTGAACAAAAAGACAGAATACTTATAGCACCCAAATTATTGAATAAAGACGGAAGTGTTCAGCATTCTGTATACAGTTTTCAAACACTATGGTTGTCATTTACAACGTATTCCTTTTTGTATAGTATATTCCCCAGGTCAAAATACTTTAACAGATATTACTTAATGAACAGAGGTATAAATGAAATAACAGAAGTGGAGACAGTTACGGGGGCTTTTATGCTTTTCAATAGAGAGGATTTTCTAGAACTTGATGGTTTTGATGAAGACTATTTCTTCTATGGTGAAGACAACGATCTGTGCAAAAGATTCAGGGATAGCGGAGGTAAAATAATATATTATCCCGAAACAAAAATTATTCATCTAAAAGGAGGTACTTCAAAAACCGATTGGTTTCATGAAAAATATCGCACTCTATCTGTGTTAAACTTATTTAAAAAGCATTACTCATTTCCTAAAAGAGTTTTAGCTCATATACTTTTTTTTGCCGGTAATCTTGTAAGGGGAATATTACTGTTAATTGCTTCGTTGATTACATTTAAAACAAGGTATTTCCGCGAAACTCTGTTAAAATTCAGAACATTATTATTAATTACGAAACTTGCTAAATAGATTAAATAGTAAATTATGCAATTCACTTTCTTACTCTCTTCCACAATTCATGTCAGATTTATAAAAAGAGTAGAGATTATTAATAAATTGATCGATCAAATTCAGGTATACGCCTTTGAAAGGAAAGGCTCATATTTGGGGAAGAAAATTGATTTCGAGATGAATACGCTGGGTGAAATCACTCATGTGTCGTACTTAAAACGTTTTGTACTCATAGTAAAATCAGTAAATAAAATTAGGAGTGCGGTAAGGAAAACAGATGTAGTTTATACTTTCGGATTAGACATGCTTTTCCTTGGCTGGATCTCGAAACAATTAAGTTTTAAAAAAAATGTAAAACTTGTATATGAAGTTGGTGATATCCGGGAAATTCTGATTGGGAAGGCACCGATCAATCATCTCGCTCGGTTGTTTGAAAAATTTCTTCTCAGATATGTTTCCGTACTTGTCATAACCTCCAAAGCTTTTTATACAGAGTATTTCAATAAGGTACAGAACACAAAATCATTAAGATATCATGTAGTCGAAAATAAACTTGATACTGATATTATGTCTGCTGCACGTTCGCAGGAAATAGCAGGAAAAGACAATAAAGAATTTACAATAGGATATTTCGGTGTATTACGATGTGCACGAACTCTCGAAATACTTAAGATGTTGGCTGTAAAGGGTAATGGTAAAATTAAAATATATCTCAGGGGACTCCGGGGAATAAAAACGCAAAAAGAGTATGACCAACTTGTTAGTACCGAGGGAGTTGTTAATGAAGGTCCCTACGTAGTTCCCGATGATTTATCTGCAATGTATAATTCGGTTGATATGGTATGGGCGTGTTATCCTTATAATGGTAAGGAAGTAGGTAATTGGTGCTGGGCTAAAACTATAAGATTTTATGAGTCATGCTATTTTAAGAAACCTGTATTTGTACAAACCGGAACTGAAGATTGTAAAACGGTCGAGCAATACGGTATAGGTATTTGTCTTGATCTGGAAAAAATTGAGAAAACAGTTGATTATATTTTGTTACTGTCAGATGCTGAAATTTCGGAGTGGAAAAAAAATATAAATGAATTACCGGAACATGTGTACATGTATTCAGATGAACACGAGAAATTGATTACATTACTGAAGAAATTAAAGTGAAGTATTTAGAAATAATTATCAGATTAATTATTAAAGCTCATTTATTTATTAGAACATGCAAAAATTAAAACTGCTGTTAAATACACTCAGTATGCTTTCGTTAACCCAGATATTTTTTCTCGGGTATAATAAAATTATTAAAAGCAAGCTCAAACCATTCCTGGTAGTGTTTAATAAAACATTTAATAGACTTAACAATGTTATAGCATTCAAAACGATAAGTGAAAAGCTGTACAATGTAATTGGATCAGATAGTATTTGGCGGGCAGGGGTAGAACAATCACAAAACCATTACCAGTACTATAACGAATTAAAAGCGAATATTATTGATTATACAAATACCGGTGATATCAGCGTTATTGAAAATTATTGGAATACTGCTGCAGATGATATTGAGGTAAACTATAATTACCAGCGTTTTTATCTTTTAAACGAAGTTTTCGATGAACTGGATACTTCTGATGATATAAAAATTCACTTGATGCTGGAGTGGATTACTAAAAGTAATAATGTGCACCTTGCATGGACCGGATTCAATTGTGCTATGCGAATTATAAACTGGCTTAAAATCTTAAATGATATTTCACCTGAAAATGTACCGCGGGATACATGGAGCATAATTCAACAATCACTATATCTTCAGAATCGTTTCAACTTATCCAATATTGAGAATCATATTCCCGGCAACCATGTTCTGTTTCAATACTACTCCGCATGGTTAATATCAGAAATATTTTCAGGATGGGAAACAAAAATCGACAGCGAACGTTCTTTGCAAAAATTGCTCAGAGAAATTGATGTTGAGTTCCTGGATTCCGGTTTACATTTCGAGTTGAGCACTCATTATCACCTCCAGATATCACTGGTTGGCTTGTATCTTATCGGACACCTGCAAAATCTGAACAGGGAAGTACCAAATGTATTAATAAGTACAATAAATAAAGCTGCAGCGGTAACAGGTAACTTTGTGATTGGAAATTACTATCCATTAATAGGTGACAGGTGTTACAATTTCTTTCACGAAAATTATGATGAAGATATACAGAATTTCTACCATCTAAGAGATAAGTTTTTGCATATTAAAAAAATGGATCCAATCACAACTTATTATGATCAATACATTGTGATTCAGAATAATAATTTTCATATGATTTTTGATGTAGGTGAAATTGGACTGAAGCAAAATCCTGGTCACGGTCATGCTGATCTGTTGAGTATCGTTTTAGGGTATAACAAAATTCCTATTTTTATTGACCCTGGCACATTCCAGTATAATAATAAGGAAGAAAGTTTAAATCTTAAAAGAACATCATATCATAACACAGTTGCAATAAATGGAGAAGATCAGGCAAAGTTGTGGGGATTTTTCAGGTGGGCTTATTTACCCAAGGATATTATTTCTAAATATAATATTAATGATGATGGCACAATTTATGCCGAAGGTGAATTTTTAGGATATCGACATTTAGGAGGAATCAAGCATAAACGCTGTATAAAAATTAAAGATAATAGCGTTATTATTAAAGATATTTTGAAAGGAAAATTAGGTAACAGTATTCAAGTTAATTTTGTTCTTCACCCGGACATTAGTGTTGAAAAGCAGGATAACAGCATAATATTAAGTACAGGTTTATATAAAATTGAATTGAGCAGCAATACTAATAATATAATTTCAACTGTTCAGGATATTATGATATATGTTAGTTATAATGAACCGACATCGTCAAACAAAATAATCTTTGAAAAAAAGAACATCGTGGCTGATGAATTTCGATCCGAAGTTATTCTAAAACCAATTAGTTAGTATGAGTTTACGAATTCTGCTCTATCTGGAAATAGTTAATCTGTTATAATTTGCACGGAATCTCAATCCAGCAACAAAACTAATAGAAATGTTTTTGAAACAGGTTTTAATAAATATATTAATTTTCTGAAAACAATAATCAGAGTTTTTGATTTTGATATATGAGAAAGCGTT
>JBGMQW010000270.1:0-3945 GCA_048060815.1 Thiohalomonadales bacterium
AATGCAATATTAACATCGTGGCCAAGATTAGAAAGTGAAGAAAACCTTGAGTCTGAGGTTGTTTAATTTACTAAAACATTCACAGCGGAGGACGTAGAGCCTTTTTTAGCAATTTATAATAAATATTTCTCTGCATCCTATGCGGTTCAAATATTTATAATTCATCAGCAGCAAAATCAGCAAGACGTGATCGCTCACCTCGTCGTAATGTAACATGACCACTGTATTGCCATTTTTTAAACCTATCTACTGTATAGGTCAACCCTGAGGTTGTTTCAGTTAAGTAAGGCGTGTCTATTTGTGCAACATTTCCCAGGCAAACAACTTTACTTCCCGGTCCAGCTCGAGTGACTAAAGTTTTTAATTGTTTGGGGGTTAAATTTTGCGCTTCGTCTATAATGATAAACCGGTTTAAAAATGTTCTGCCGCGCATAAATGTGATTGATCTTAGTTTAATGCGTTTACTCAGTAGGTCGTTTGTTGCTGCTCTTGCCCATTCACCACCATTTTCTGAATGGTCGGTATTCGTTAAAACTTCAAGATTATCCATTAATGCACCCATCCAGGGAGCCATTTTTTCTTCTTCTGTTCCAGGTAAAAAGCCGATTTCTTCACCAATAGGGATGGTGGCACGGGTCATTATTATTTCACGGTATAAACTTTTTTCAAGTGTTTGCTCTAAAGCAGCAGCAAGTGTTAACAAGGTTTTACCTGTTCCGGCAATTCCCAACAATGATACAAAATCAATTTCAGGGTCCATTAATAGATTTAAAGCAAAATTTTGTTCACGGTTTCTGGCATTAATACCCCAAACGTTATTATGAGAGGCATGAAAATTTCGTGCAGTTTCAATGATGAGTTCATTATTAAGATAACTGCGTACTATAAATTCGCTATTTCGTTCATCGTCATTAATCAGGAATTCACCTGGGAACCAATCATCTTCATCTGGATTCGTTATTTTATAATAAGATTTACCATTATCGAGCCATGACTCCATTCGATCGCCATGTTTTTCCCAGAATTTTTTTTGTAAATCACGACTACCCGAATACAATAGTGTCACGTCATCGAGAACTTTATCGTTAAAATAATCTTCGGCATGTAAACCAATAGTTGCAGCTTTAATTCGTAGATTGATATCTTTTGAAACCAGGGTTATTCTGGAATCAGGAATGGTTTCTTGTAATGCCAGACATGTTGCTAATAAATTATTATCAGCTTTATTACCCGGAAATTGTTGTGGTAGGTCAGTAGAATAAGTTTTAGTTTGAAAAAATAACCGGCCAAATTGATCATCTTTTATATTTAATGATTCTGTTAACGAATTTAAATTTAAACTAATGCCTGTTTGTATATCGTTGGGAGTGGCATCTTTCATTAACTGATCCAAAAAACGACTGGTTTGTCTGGCATTTCTTGCTACTTCAGAAGGGCCGGTTTTATTATTATCCAGTTCTTCCAGTACAATCATGGCTAGAAAGATGTCATGTTCCTGAAATCGGAACAATGCGGTTGGATCATGCATTAGAACATTTGTATCTAATACAAATATTCGGATTAATTTTTTTTTCGTTGGCATTTATGATTATGATTTATTTAGTAATTTAACTGCTTTAAGTACTTCATCTACATGACCTTCAACTTTTACCTTGCGCCATTCCTGATATAATTTACCTTGTTGGTCAATAATGAATGTACTGCGCTCGATACCGAGTACTTTTTTACCATACATATTTTTCATTTTTATAACATCAAATAAACCACACAGAACTTCATCCGTATCTGATAATAAATCAAATGGAAATTTTTGTTTATCCTTAAAATTTTCATGAGTTCGTACACTATCCCGTGAAACTCCAAGAATAACGGTATTTTGCCGCTTGAATTTTGTGATATTATCTCTGAAATTTTGCCCTTCTTTTGTGCATCCCGGAGTGTTATCTCTTGGGTAAAAGTATAGTACGACATTTTTATCTTTTAAATCAGAAAGCGAAATTTTTTTTTCACCCGTTGCATCGATATTAAATTTTGGTATTTTCTTACCAATCGTGATTTTATTCATATGGTTGGTATTCCTTAAGATTTAATTGGTTCAATTACAGCATCCAGATTTAATTGATCACAATATTCAAGAAATTCATCTCGTAATACTGCTATTTGTGTTTTGGCTGGAATTTCCAGAATCATGTTTAAGGTAAACATCGGGGTACCGGTATGTGCTGCATGATAACTACCGGTATATAACTCATAGATATTAATATTACGAGATGAAAAAAATTCAGCAAGTTCATGCACGATACCTTGATGGTCTAAAGCAATCACCTCAACTGAATACGGCAGGGCTTCTTTTTCTAATTGACGTTTTTCTGTACGTGTACAAGTAACAGATAAATGCAGAGTCTCCTGTAATCCTGGCATGGAAGTTTCAAGTTTAGCAACATTGTTCCAGTTACCACTAATAAGCATTATAATGGCAAATTCGCCACCTAAAACTGTCATTCGGCTATCAACGATGTTGCAACCATAGGACAAAATTGTATTTGACAATTCGGTTACTAATCCCGGTTTATCATGACCTAGTGCTGATAATACTAATAAGTTACTTATAGACAATTTGTATATCCTTTTATGTGCTTTTTTTCAGATTTTGAAGATTTATAATTAACTTTTTATTTCTACATTTCGTAATTGCTCAGCGGCATCTTCAGGACTTATGGTATTTACAAACAACCCTGATCCTAACTCAAAACCACTTGGTATGCTTGTTCGAGGACAAATTTCCAAATGCCAGTGATAACTTTGTTCATTTGATTTATGTTCTTTTCCTCGTGGTAGTGAATGCAGGAAATAATTATATTGTGCACCACCAATGACCGCATCTAACCTGGCCATGGTATCTTTCATAATTTTTGCGAGGTCGTTACTTTGTTCTTTTGTTAAATTTAAAAAATTACTGGAATGGGATAATGGTAATATTTGAACTTCCCATTCATAACGACTTGCAAAAGGCTTAATCGCGATAAACGATTCTGTTCGCTCAATAACATATTGACCAACGTTGATTTGTCTTAATACTTTACCACTGTCACGTTCGTAAATAGTTGTTTCAAATGTGAGAGCTTCATCGATTAAACAACAAAATATACATTTATGATGTTTTTCAAAATAGTGGTTTGAATGGACTAATTCATCATAAACATTCTGGGGTACAACAGGCAATGCAATTATCTGACTGTGTGTATGTGACATACTGGCACCGGCAGCGGGACCAAAATTTTTAAAAACTAAAACATATTTTAAACGTTCGTCCATATCATATATTTGCTGCATTCGATCTTTATAAGCTAAAAATAATAGTGATAAGTGTTTTACACTCATTTCATGGACAGCTATACCATGTTGTGTATGATCAACAATTACCTCATGACGTCCATAACCTTCGATGGCTTGCTGCAGTCCAAAGGTTGGCATCGGAACGTTTCGATCATCACCTAAAACTGGATACAGATTTTCAACTATTCGTATTTGCCAATCGCCAGATTCTGGATAACGGGTAATTTCAGGTGGCGTCATTGATTCATTCCCAGTACAAAATGGGCATTTTGATACATGTTCTCGTGTATCTCGTGGTGCTGCTTGTTCATCTTTTTGAGGTCGCATACTTCGAGCAGTAGCTACTAAAACAGATTCACTTGGTATGATTGGATTTATACGTATTTCACGTAAAGTATTATTCTCATCTGATTGCATTTAAAACTCCATTTAGATCTATTTCTAGTACTTATTCGTTGAGTACATCCACAATGTAAACAAATAGTGATATTTGGATACTTATATTTAATTTGTGTGATTTTACCAAAAATCACCAAAAAAACCCTTATTTTGTCATTATACGATAATTTTTTACTGCGCTCAGGTCGATTCTTAATTAATCAACTGGAA
>JBGMQW010000271.1:0-3921 GCA_048060815.1 Thiohalomonadales bacterium
TAAATGGCAAGGTGAAGAATCTATACGTAAACAAATGACTCAATATCTTATTTTACGTGTAGCCTGGGTATTCGGCGCTCAGGGAAATAATTTTGTTAAAACTATGCTACGTTTAGGCAAAGAAAAAAATAAACTTAGCGTGGTTACAGATCAATTTGGTGGTCCCTCTCCTGCAAAAAATATTGCGGAAGCAATAATTAAATTAATCGAACAATATGAAAAAGATAAAAAATTACAATGGGGCACGTATCATTATTGTGGTAACCCAAAAACAACGTGGTATGATTTTGCAAAAGAAATATTTAAGCAAGCAAATGAAATAGGGTTGCTTAATAAAAAAATTCAGGTAAATCCAATTTTCACAACACAATATCCAACACCTGCGAAGAGACCTAAAAACTCTATGTTAAATTGTGTGAAATTTAAAAACACTTTCGAAATTGAAATGCCTGATTGGCGAGAAGCATTAAAACACGTTTTAACTGAATTAAAATAAATTATCTTAGTGAATAAAATGTCAAAAAATGAAATCTATGCTCCTAAAAACTTACTCGTCACAGGTGGCGCAGGATTTATTGGGGCCAATTTTGTCCTTTATTGGTTAAATACATATCCAGGTAATCGTGTTGTCGGGCTCGATGCTTTAACTTATGCGGGGAACATTACAAACCTATCTTCAGTTGAATCAAATCCTGATTTCCGTTTTGTTCATGGTGATATATTAAATTATCAATTAACGGCAAAGTTATTACGTGAAGAAAATATCGATACAATTGTACATTTTGCTGCTGAGTCTCACGTAGATCGCTCTATAACAGGGCCTGATGCCTTTATAGAGACTAATGTCAAAGGTACGCATGAATTATTAAAAGCAGCGAAAACAGTTTGGCTGGATGAAAATCCCGGCATGGAGCATTTGTTTCAGCACGTTTCAACAGATGAAGTTTATGGAACACTAGAAGCGAATGATCCGCCTTTCAGAGAAGATACCCCTTATGCACCAAATTCACCCTATGCCGCTAGTAAAGCTTCATCTGATTTTTTTGTCCGCTCTTATCAGGAAACCTATGGTTTAAATACCAATATATCAAATTGCTCAAACAACTATGGCCCCTACCAGTTTCCAGAAAAACTTATTCCTTTAGTTATTACGAATATTTTAGAGAGCAAAGCATTACCCATTTATGGCGATGGTAAACAAATACGAGACTGGTTGTATGTTGATGATCATGCCAGAGGGATTGATCTCATTATTCGTAAAGGACGTAAAGGTGAACCCTATAATATTGGTGGAATAAATGAGTGGGCGAATATCGATATTGTTAATTTGATATGCGATCTGGTCGATAAGCGTATTCGTGAAAATATAGCGTTACAAGAGAAATACCCTAAAGCACCAATATGCCAGGGAAAAACTGCCAGAGAACTAATCACTTATGTAAAAGATCGACCTGGCCACGATCGTCGTTATGCAATCGACCCTACAAAAAGCAATATGGATCTTGGCTATCAACCAGAAGAAAGCTTTGAGACTGGAATTAATAAAACTGTTGATTGGTATTTAAATAATGAAACCTGGTGGCGGGATGTCATGTCAGGTGAATACCAAAAATGGATTAAACTTCAATACACCTAAAATACTATATTTCATTTTTATCATTCCAGCCATAACCACGTAATAAAGAACGCCAGTTTACATCCGAAAAATGGAATACATCTTCATTTTTCGATATTTTATTTAACGAACGTTTTAATCTTGCTAAATTTTCTTTTTGCCATTTTAATTTAGGTTTCCGGATATTACAACGATCAAAATCAATTAAAAAACAATGTCCACCTTCATCCAGCAAAATATTATTTGCATTTAAATCTGCATGATAAACACCCTCTTCATGAAAGTGTCTGATTGTACTACCAACTGTAATCCAGTGTTCTTCTCCGACTTCCTCAAGCATCAAAATATGCATTAATGTTTTTGCATTAGGGATTCGATGCATCATGATATCGGCAGTATAAAGCAAGCCTTTTCTTTTTACTTTTACGGCAGCAGGCATAGGTACAGGCAAACCTTTTATCAGCATATTCTCTAATAAAACCCATTCACGCCACGGTCGCGTAAACCTTAATCCCAACCACAGATATTTCTCTTTTGACATTCTTGCAACCAGCCCGCCACGCTGGTAATGTCTTAAAACAAAATCCTGATTTTGATGCTGAATAAAAAAAGTCGTGCCTCGACCTTCGGCAAAACCGACAATAGATGAGCGCTGCGCCCAAACCCGCGAATTAAAGCTAACATCTTCTAAATCATTAAAAATATCCGAATCATAGCGAATATGCTGGCCATTTTTATGAAATTCTGCAACATTCATACTATTAATAACTTCTTAGTTTATAAATTTACTTGTATTATAATGCTTTATTCAATAAAAAACATACAACTTACCAGAAGCCAAAAATGTTAGATTTTAACCGTCCCCCAAAACATATTTGTATTTTAAGATTATCTGCAATCGGGGATATCTGTCACACATTACCTGTGATCAGAACAATTCAAAGCCATTGGCCCACAACAAAAATCACTTGGATAATCGGTAAAGTGGAATATGAATTATTAAAAGATATTAATAATATCAATTTTATCGTTTTCAATAAAAAAAATGGCATTAAAGAATACTTAAAAATTCGTAAGCAACTCCACAAGATTAATTTTGAGGTGCTGTTACACATGCAAATGTCATTAAGGGCGAGTTTGATTAGCCTAATGATAAAAGCAAAAAGTAAAATTGGTTTTGATCGCAAACGCGCAAAAGACGGGCAATGGCTATTTACCAACACAAAAATTAAATTCACCCCGCAGCAGCATGTTGTCGATAGTTTATTTGGTTTTACGGAAGCTGTCGGGATTGCCGAACATAAGTTAACTTGGGATATCCCTATACCTGACGCAGCTCGTCAGTCAGCAACTTCCCTTATTAAAAATCGCTCAAACTATGTTGTTATCAGCCCTTGCTCAAGCAAAGACTACCGAAACTGGAATGTAGAAGGCTACGCGGCTATTGCTGATTATATTTCTGAAAAATATCATTATGACGTTATCTTGACCGGAAGTAGCTCAGAAATTGAAAGAAGGTACGGTGAAAACATTCTCAGCACCTGTAAGCATCCACCATTAAATTTAATCGGTCAGACAAATTTAAAGGAACTGTTATCCATAATTGAGGATGCAAAATGTATGATCAGCCCGGACTCTGGTCCCGCACACATGTCTACAGCCATGGGAACGCCGGTTATCGGCTTATATGCAACAACAAATCCTGACCGAGCCAGACCTTATTTAAGTGCAAATTGGGTGGTCAATCGTTATCCAAAAGCTATCAACAAAAAGTATCATAAACAGGTTAAAGATATGCCATGGGGCACAAGGGTACGTGATACTTGGGCAATGAATTTAATTACAACTGATGATGTAATAAGTATGGTTGATGAGTTTATGCAGCATCACTAAGATTGAAATAATTAAGCATGTAACACCTGGAGATATGCTCCAGGCCCACCCTATACTAATCACCTTACAAAAAGCTTTGGTTGAATCTGTTTCGGTGGTGGTTTCATCAGTAGCACGAGCAGTTGATGAAATAATAAAGCAAACAAATTAACCTAATCCACATACTAAATTGTTAATATCAAAGCTAAGTTTGCCTAAAACCCTTTAAAGATTAGCTATTTATAGTAAAATATGCCCATATTTCATTAACTGGAACGTAATTAAATGAAAATTGTTGTTATTGGCACAGGCTATGTAGGCCTTGTTACCGGCACTTGTTTTGCTGAGCGCGGAAACCAAGTGACCTGTGTTGACATTGACGAAACTAAAATCAAAAACCTACATAAAGGTATTCTGCCCATTTATGAACCCGG
>JBGMQW010000272.1:0-1994 GCA_048060815.1 Thiohalomonadales bacterium
GTTGAATTGGCCGGTTTTAGTGAATTTGATCCCGAGTTACAGTTCCTTAAAAACTGGTTTCGACAACATGAACCACGTTATTACCTGCGAGTTGAAAAAGAAAAAAACATCGCATTATTACCGCTCGATGGAAACTTTTTAGTACGGGATCGTAACTCCTGGGGCAGCTTACAAAAAAAACACGGACATGCCAAAGCGTGGGGTACAACTGCCCAGGGTGTTTACAAACTCGGTGACAATATCGAATTCAAAATTTACCTGCGTGATCAAAGTAACAAACACTGGCTTTCACCAAATAAAAAAAGTTATAACTTAAAGGTTTACGATCCACAACGAAAAAAAGTATATGAAAAGTCGGATATTGAATTATCACAATTTGGTGCATTTGACGGGAGTTTTAAAGTGCCTGAACAAGGCGCAATTGGCTGGTATCGATTTGAATTAACGGCAGATTACACTACGTTTAACTGGACACCGTTAACCGTACTGGTTAGTGATTTTACACCTTCACCATTTAAAGTCAGCACCGAATTAAATGGCGAACAATTTAAAGCAGGTGATACGCTAACGATAAATGCCAGCTCAACATTGCATTCGGGAGGACCGTATACCGATGCTGATGTTCGAATAACCGCACGCCTCAAGGTGAAAAACTATCAAACGAAAAATCCCTTAGCGAGCGGTTTTACCTTTGGCGCCTCGAGTGGACAGTATCTGAATGCAGCACAAACCAATTTACTGGATCGTCAGGGTAAAATGAATAATCAGGGAGAATTTAATGAGACCCTTAAACTACCAGAGACCAATGTTTATTATGCTAGCTTAATGGTGGAATCAGCAGTGATGGATGATCGCGGCAAATATGTAGCGGCATCGAAAACCGCAAACTTTTTTGGCCGCAATCGATTCGTTGGTTTAAGAAATACCAGGTGGATATATAATAGCGATAAACCCGCCAGCATTGAAGCCCTGGTAGTCGACGATAAAGATAAAATACTAAAAAATGTCGCTATCAACATTAAAATTCAACGTCATGAATATAAAGTGTCACGCGTTAAAGGTCCCGGAAATGCATATTTAACCCGAAATATTTCGACCTGGTTAGACATTAGTAACTGTAAAATTAAATCCGGTAAAACGGCAGTAAAATGCACGTTTACGCCCGATATTGCCGGCAGTTACCAATTTATTGCGACGATTAAAGATGACCAGGGACGTGAACATAAGACCACTATTGGTGGTTGGGTAGTAGGCCAGGGTTATGTCTCGTGGCAACAAAGTAATGATGCAACATTAGCGATAATTGCCGAACAAAATAATTATAAAGTTGGTGCCAAGGCACGTTATCTGGTTAAAAATCCGTATCCTGGTGCGCAAGCACTGATTACAATTGAGCGTTATGGTGTGCTCGATAGCTGGGTGCAGGAATTTAAAACCAGCACACCCATTATCGAGTTTCCGGTAAAAGCGGATTACCTACCGGGTTTTTATCTTTCGGTGGTGCTGGTATCGCCACGCGTTGATAAACCGTTGGGCCCCGGTAAAGTTGATCTGGGTAAACCGGCTTTTCGAATGGGTTACATTACCGCGAATGTGAGTGATCCCTATAAGCAACTCAAAGTAACAGTCGAAACCGAACGCGCGGTTTATAAACCCCGCGATAAAATCAAGGCCACAATACAGGTAACATCGGAACATAATAAAAATAACGCACCCTATGAAATTGCAGTCGCAGTTATCGATGAGTCGGTATTGGCACTGAATCTAAAAGGCAAAAAATATTATGATCCTTATGCCGGATTTAATAAACTCGATGTGCTCGATCTCAATAACTACAGCTTAATCAGTCGACTGGTCGGCAAACAAAAATTTGAAAAGAAAGGCGCTAACAGCGGTGGTGATGGTGGCGGTGCTGCTTATGCAACAATCCGCAATTTATTCAAATTTGTCAGTTACTGGAATCCGGCTATTTTGCCCGATAAAAATGGCAGCGC
>JBGMQW010000272.1:2094-3909 GCA_048060815.1 Thiohalomonadales bacterium
TGGAAAACTGGATTTCGTTGCCACCGCGGGAGATAGTCTGGATACCGATGGACTAACACACAGTGTGCCTGTAAATAAACGCCGTTCACTTGAAACCGCCGCAAGCTATGGCACAACAACCAAAGCAAAAGTAACCGAATCAATCAAAATACCGCAAGACATTTACACCGATATCGGCGGGGTCTCGGTGGTACTTGCGCCATCAGTAATCGGTAATATTGACGGTGCATTTAATTATGTTAAAAAATACCCCTATGCTTGTTGGGAGCAGCGTATCACCAAAGCCGTAATGGCATCATCGTATCTGGAATTAAAAGAATACTTAAAAAATAATCTGGAATGGGACGATGCGCGTAGCGTTGTCGAAGCTCAATTAGCCGCTGCCGCAAATTTTCAGGCACCCAATGGCGGTATGACTTATTGGGTCGCGAACAATCAGTATGTAAGTCCTTACTTATCAGCATATACCGCGATTGCGTTTAACTGGTTACGACGTGATGGTTATCGCATTCCATCAACGGTAGAAGAAAAGTTACACGATTACCTCAAAAATATGATTCGTCAGGATGTATTTCCGAGCTTCTACAGCAAAGGCATGTCTTCATCGGTTCGAGCTGTCGCATTAGCCGCATTGGCACAACACAATAAAATCGATAACAGTGATATCAACCGTTATCTGAGCCATGTTCCAGAAATGGACTTATTCGGTCGATCATTTTTCCTACAAGCCGCAATTAAAGTAGGTGACTCAAAAGAAATTGTAAAAACAGTCGTAAATTCAATTCTGGGACATGCCAGTCAAACCGGTGGAAAATTTCAATTCAATGAACCCTGGGACGACAGTTACAAATACATACTGGCCACACCGCTACGTTCTAATTGTGCAATTTTAAGCAGTTTGTTAGTGGCACAACAAAAATCAAAATCGGGTAATGTAATAGCTGATATTCCATTTAAACTAGTGCGCAGCATTACCCAGTCACGCGGCAATCGGGACCATTGGGAAAACACCCAGGAAAATGTTTTTTGTATGAACGCGCTGGTGAATTACAGTAATTTATACGAATCACAAGATCCAGATTTTAAAATAAATGTAAAATTTGATAACCAACAAATGGGTAGCGCGAAATTTACCAAAAAATCCGACTCCATGGTTGAAATTAAACGCCCAATGCAAAAAGACGATCCCGGAAAAAGAGCTGATGTTGAAATCACCAAAAATGGCCCGGGACGAATTTATTATGCAGCACGCCTGGCCTATGATCTAAAAGAAGATAATCGAACCAGAATAAACTCCGGAATAGAAGTTCGCCGTGAATACAGTGTTGAACGTAACGGTGTATGGAGTTTACTCGATAGCCCCCTGAAAATTAAACGTGGCGAGTTGGTACGAGTAGACTTGTTTGTATCGGTACCCACCGCACGCCATTTTGTGGTGCTAAATGACCCTGTCCCGGGTGGTTTAGAACCAGTAAATACTGATCTGGCAACAGCGTCGATTGTTGATGCACAAAAAGGCAAGTTCAAAGCCGCAAGTGAATCGTGGTGGTTTAGCCGCAGTGACTGGAGTAGTTATGGTCGTTATTTCTGGAGCTTCTACCATAAAGAATTACGCCATGATGCCGCACGTTTTTACGCCGATTACCTGCCTGCTGGCAATTACCATTTATCCTATTCAGCACAAGCAATAGCCGAAGGCGATTTCTCAGTAATGCCAACCCACATCGAAGAAATGTATGATCCCGATGTCTATGGCAAAGGAATACCCGTGCGCTTAAATGTCAAAAAAAAGTAACAAGCCCAATACTACCAATA
>JBGMQW010000273.1:0-3874 GCA_048060815.1 Thiohalomonadales bacterium
ATTTAATTCTAAAAATTATTTGAATAGTTAAAAATTTGTTATAATTACGCCAATATCGTCTAACATATTTTCACTTTCTCGTACTTGAGATTTATAATCTTCAACCGCATCACTTCCTAACCAATTACTATATTCTAATGGGCTGATAGAATCTTGTTTTATAGTTTCTAGCAAACCGTTTAATGCTGCTGTCACATCCCAGTAACTTAGCATTTTACTTTCGGTATCCAATAACCATGCCCAATTAACCAGGGAACTGGTGCACATGTCAGCAGGTGTAAAACTGGCACTGGTTTCGGCATCTAAATCGAAACCATTTTCTATAAAAGCCATAACCAGCTCATCAATATCAAAATTATTTGTATTGCATAAAGTTGTTTCAAGTTGCTTTAAGAAAACATTTGGCTTGCAGCGATAAACAGTGAGTCTTACAGTTTTATTATTATTGCTAATACAAAATACAGCATTATTACTCATTTTAAATTACACTTATAATGTCAACGAAAAATTATCAACCAGGGCACCGGGTAGATTTGCACTTGCATTTGAACGAAATTCATAACTTCCTGAGTCAAATATAAATTCTCGTTCCGAGCTTAATCCAAGTAATTGTGAGCCTAATATATTATAAATACTTTCATCAAATCTCATCACATTAATAGGTGCTATAATCTCGCCATTTTCAACCCAGAAACAGGCATATCGCGTCATGCCGGTTATTCGACAGGAGTCATGATCAGAAAAGTTACAATACCAGAGGTTATTGATAAAGATACCGGTATCTAATTCTTTTAGAATATTCTGTTGTTCCAGACTACCTGCAGCTAATTCTATACTACTGGGATACTCACTACTGGAATTTACCTGCTCCTGAAATTCTTGTGCACTTCTGGAATTAACCAGACAATCTTTATAAGCACCATTCTCAATCATGGTTACCTGGTCGGGTTTAATAAATCCGTCACTGGTAAAACCAGGAGCCAATCCTGCTTCATGATTTTCTTTTATGGTTATAGATTCATTTAATTTTTTTTCACCAGAAACCATTTGTATTAGTGGTGTTTGCGAAGTTCGATGACTTTTTAAACCATAGCCACCCCACGCTGTCATCGAGATTATTTCATTTAGTGCAACTGGAGCTAAGTAAACCCGGTATTTTCCAGGTTGTAGTTGTCTTGCGGGTTTCGAAATTATATCTACTGCTGCTCGTGTGTCCAGCATTTTAGAATTTAGAATATTTTCTTGCCATTCAAAACCTGCATAATCATTTTTTACTGCTTTATCTTTACTGTGATAAACACTCCAGTCAAAGTTAAAATTAGGCTTACAAAACCAGTTTCGTTGACCAGCAGAATTTGCAAAACCATGATATTGCTCACCACTTGCCCAAATACCAACCAGGTCTAAACCATGTGCCTGGCTCATAATATGATCCAGGGCAGTATTCGTATCAGGCATTTCATTATTAGCAACAAATTCACTATTTGAAATTTCTGTTGCATAATAAAGATAGGGATCTTCAGAGACTACTTTACGTTGCTCTCGCAAACCAGTTATCATTTCACTTAATTGATACAAATCAATATTTATATCACCCACTAAATTACAGCTAGAGGCCACATGCTTCTTACCTGATATTAAATCCAAATTAATATCCGTTTGTTTTACATTACCCGCTTGACGGATACGATTTTTATTTAATCGGATAAAGTCAGAATTTTCACCAATTAAATTTGCCATTAAAAATTCATCGGCTTCTAATGTTACTAATACCTTATCAATGAGTTCATTAAAATAATTTTGCATAATCAGGCTTCCCCGCCAAATACTTCTACTTCCTTAAAAATACAGGCCGGTGATGCATGGCCAACCTGAATCACTTGATTAGGTTCACCTTTACCACAATTGGGTGTTCCCAATATATCAAAAGTAGTTTTATCTCCTACTAGTGCTAAATTACGCCAAAAAGTTGCCGAAATACCACGATAATTCGGATTTCGAACCAACTCTTTACGCTCGCCATTTTTGATAATCTGGCCATATTCACAACCAAATTGAAATTTATTACGACTATCATCAATTGACCATGAGCTATTACTATCCATAAGCACACCATTTTCAATTGAAGATACCAGACTTTCAAAACTACTGGTACCCGGCTCAAGATTTAAATTTGCCATGCGATCAATTGTCGGTCTATTCCAGGAACAGGCGCGAGAATTGGCAACACCATTCATATCCGCGCGTAATTGTGATGTAGTACCGCCTAATGGCGTTTTTAAAAGTCCATCTTTAATAATAAATTCTTTCGACGCGGGGGTGCCGTCATCATCAAAACCATAGCTGGCCAGTTCATCACTACGTGTTGGGTCAAACGTTATGTTTAATAACGTTGAACCATACTGATATACTCCAAACATATCCTGTGTTACAAAACTGGTTCCAGCATAATTTCGTTCATCCCCTAAAATTCGGTCTAGCTCCAGTGGATGTCCAATACTTTCATGAATCTGTAACATCATCTGACTGGGCATTAATAATAAATCCATGGTATCTGTTGGACATTCAGGTGCTTGTAGTAATTGTAATGCCTCATTGGCAATATTTGTTGCAACATCATTATTCTGGAATTGTAGTAATGCCAATTGTTCAAGACCGCCCTGTCGTGCTGTACCACAGCCACCACCTGTCCGCACTTGAGTTTTTGCACCCTCATTAGCGACCGCAACCAAGCCGGGTTCAATATACTGAAAAGATTGCTTTATACTAATATCATCACAAGTAATTAATAAAGTATCGTATAATGAATGACTTACATAGGATTGCCAGTCTACAATTTTGTCATCAACTTTTAGTGCCGCACAACTACTGTGCAACATCGTAATTTTTTCCTTCAGACTCACTGAATCCCATGAAATAACGACCGGTGTTGAATAGCTACCTGAACTGGATGGACGAGCCATATCTTTAGCACTAAAAACTAATTTTGTGTTACTGTAGTTAGCGATTTGAGTTGCTTGAGAAATAGCCTCTTTTAGTCCGGATTCTGTTACATCACAAGTCGCTGCATATCCAATTCCATCACCAACAATAACTGTTAACATTACTCCAGCACTGGTACTATTCGCCAAAGGCTGCAATATATTCTGACGCACACTAATATGCTGTGAATGTTCATTCACTATACGAAGTGACCAAAAATCAACCATCGGTGCTATTTTTTTGAATCGTGACGCGATTAAATCTAACATGTATATTCTCTTCTGCTATTCCTGCAAAGACAAACCCATGCTACATTATTTTGAATTCAATATGAATTAATTAATAGTCTGATAAGACTCGGGGAGTGTTGCAAAATTACTCATAGTGCTTTTTTAAGATTAACATTGTTCTTCTTACACCTTAGTTTATACTCAATGATCTCTCGAAGCTGTTCCCGACAATTAGTTACTTTACAATTTACACTATGTTCACAACTCAATTCCATTTCCTCAATTTTGTTATCTTCAACATCAAGCAAACAAACAAGACAAATCTCTTCTACCTCTTGAGTTGTTTTGGCTCCAACTAACATGTCTACCGTATTATAACCCTCGACAAATCGTTGAATTGCAATAGTACAAATATGATCAAAATCATAATTCCCCAAACATGAAGGATTGCGACAAACCATACAGACCTCCCTGCATTGTATTTTATTTTACTTATATTGTTATAATAAAGCATAACTAAAAATAATTACTTGATTTATATCAAGAATGACATATCTATATAATTAAATTATTTAAGTAGGGGCAGACTCTGAGGGATCCCCACATAAAGGCTGACTGCGCATAATTTTTAGTTATTATTTTATTTCGTATCCCAGGATTGG
>JBGMQW010000274.1:0-3847 GCA_048060815.1 Thiohalomonadales bacterium
GGCGATAGAAAGAGTGAAGAGTATTGCAATCAAGCTGGCTGACCCCATGAACGCAAAATCAGTAACCTTTTGATTTTAATCAATTAAAATTTCAACTGAATATAGTCAGCATCTAAATATACCTGCCAGATTGATACTTCAATTAGTTTTAGCTATAATTTAGTAAGAATTCCTTACTTTATTTTTTCCTTGTTATAAGGAGAGGTTATGTTAGCTAAAAAGACATCAAAAAATCAAATTACATTACCAAAATCAATTATTAAGCATTATCCCAATACTGAGTATTTTGATATTCATGAAGAGGATGGACGAATAATTTTAGAACCTGTGAAAACCGGGGGAGCGAATGAAGTGCGTGAAAAGCTCTCAGAGCTAGGAATTACAGAGAGTGATATTCATGATGCTGTTAAGTGGTCACGAAAATAGTAATGATTCGAGCCATTTTTGATACCAATATTGTATTGTCAGCATTACTATTTCCAAATGGACGATTAGCATGGTTACGATCTGCATGGGAAAATGGACTACTAGTACCAGTTGTTAGTAAAGAAATAATTGAAGAATTGCTCCGAGTTTTAGAATATCCAAAATTTAAGTTATCGAAAGAAGATCGTAGAGAGTTGCTTGCAGATTATTTGCCCTATACTGAGGTAATAGTTATTGATAAAAACCAAAGAGGTGTTACTCCAGTTTGCCGTGACAAGAAAGATCAAATGTTTTTAGTATTAGCGTATCAATCAACTATTGATTATTTAATTTCAGGAGATAAAGATTTACTTGAATTAAATAATGTGGTTGAATTTAAAATACAAACTGCAGCGCAGTTAAAAAACCATCTTATCTAGATGATATAGAAGTACATCTGAATATCAAGATATCAATGGGTCATACTCGATGAAAATTTTGATTGAGTTTTTGAAGTAAAATTATATTTTTACAACTCAAAACACCAAAATACCTTGGTCGAGTGTTTTTGACAAAATCAAAACCACTTGAATGTGAGTTTGTTATTTATAAAGGAAAACCAAAAGGAGACTTGGTTACTCACCACTTTATTGAAAATGAATTCGAAACTCGCTAAACAAGTAAAAAGAATATACGCAACTCGAATGCAAATAGAAGAAATTTTTCGTGATGTAAAGAGTGCCCGTTATGGATGACAACGATATCATTAAAGCTATGGATAAATTGTATGATATTGCCGTTAAAACCGCCTATGTGGCTTAAAAACGTGGGGATCGCTCAGAGTCTGACCCTATTAAATGTGACCCTATTAAATATTTTGTCGGTGTTGTTTTTGTCCGGGTGTTCTTCTGTTGGTTATTATTTTGATGCTATTAATGGACACTTTGATATATTGGCAGAGCAGGAGCCAATTGCAGATATTTTACAGCAAGAAGAAACACCACCTGAATTACGGTTAAAATTGGAACTTGCAATCAAGGCACGAGAATTTGCGAGTAGCGAAATGTTGTTGCCGGATAATGATAGTTACCGTAATTATGCAGATATCAAGCGACCTTATGTGGTGTGGAATGTTATCGCGACTGAAAAGTATTCTATTGAGGCACGGAAATGGTGTTTTTTTGTTGTTGGTTGTGTCAGTTATCGCGGTTATTTTGATCAGAGTGATGCAAAAGCTTATGCTGATACTCTGATAGCTCAAGGTTACGATGTGTATATATCCGGTGCACAAGCGTATTCAACATTAGGCTGGTTTGATGATCCTTTACTCAATACCATGATTAAAAATAATGAAGCACGTTTGGTCGGTATTATTTTTCATGAGTTAGCACATCAGCAAATTTATATTGATGATGACTCAGCATTTAATGAGGCATTTGCAACAAGTGTTGAGATCGAAGGAGTTAAACGCTGGTTCGAACAAAAAACCACATCATCATCATCACAGGAGCGGAAAAAAGCATTTCAGAATTATTTACAGTCACGAAAACGTGAAATTGAATTTAAGTTTTTGTTAAAAGCAACACAAGTAAAACTTGATGAATTATTTAAATCAGAAAAGTTTAAAAGTTCAAATAATCAAGATGAATTAAAGAAACAGGTTTTTAATCAACTCCAACAAAATTATCAAGATTTGAAAAAAACCTGGCAAAATTATACGGGTTATGATGTCTGGATGAATCGAGATTTAAACAATGCACATCTGGCATTGATCGCAACTTATTATGATAAAGTTCCAGTATTTCAAGCCGTGTTAAAAAGCATGGATAATGACATAAAAAAATATTACCAGGTCGTTAAAGTTATTGGTAAGTTACCCGAAGTTGAGCGAAATATACGGTTAGAAGAGTACCAATAATTGAAGTTATGATTAAATTATAATCAAATATAACCCTGTCAATTCTTTCTATTTCCTGTTATAAAATAATATAGAGTGATAAATTTTTCATATTTAACAATAATTTAATGCTATAAATTAGACTAAATTTAAATTTTTAAGCTCCTAATTTTATTGAAATTTTTAAAAATAGGCGATTTTTTAAGTATGTCTACTAAATCACTAATTTTTGATTATATCTAACATATACTATTTATAGTATTCAAACAGTTTATATGGATATTTTTTAGCTCATGGATGCGATTGCTTCCAAAATCAATTCTCAGGGGAAACCCAAAATTCTGGTAATCGATGACAATCGAGTCATTCGTATCGCTATTCGAAAAATATTAAGTGACAAGTTTGATGTTATAGACGCAGTCGATGGTGAAGATGGTTGGTCAATACTCACTGCAAACCGCGATATTGAAGTCGTGTTTTCTGATTTACAAATGCCCGAGCTTGACGGTTGTGGTTTATTGAAACGCATGCGTGAATCAAACGACGTTAAACTACAAAATATGCCATTTATTATCATCACTAGTTTAGATGATGCCGATGAAATTAAACAAAAGGTGTATGCTTATGGAGCAGACGATTTTATTAGCAAGCCTTTTGAATCTGTTCAGTTATTAGCACGAGCAAACACTTTTGTACGTTTAAATGCTGCTTCTAAAAATGTACAAAAATCAATGCGGGAATGCAAAAAACAGGTAACAACCGATGTTGATACTGGATTAGGCACACAGTCTTATTTTGAGCGTTCAGTAACTGAATCGATTGCTTACATGAATAGAACCGGTGGGCATTGTGTGATGATGATAATTGAAATTGATAATTTTAATAGTATTTTTCTTAAAAATGGTAAAGATGTTGCTGTTAATATTGTCACAAAAATAGGAAAACTGATTCGGCAATTTGTACGCACTGAAGATAAAGCCTCACGAATAAGTTTGTCAAAATATGCCGCATTTTTATTTTGTGACACAACGGATAGAGCGGTTAAATTAGCGGAACGAATACACATTGAAATTGCGAATTTAAAATTTCTGGATAACAATAATGACAAGATTGAAATAATTCCAAGTATTGGAATTTATATGCCAATGATAACAGATCATACAACATTTGAAGACATTTATCGTAGAACCGAATATTGTCTTAAATCAGCATTGTCATCAGAGAATGTAAAAATAGTGTCGAACTCTGATATTCCAAATAAGGATATTCCAATACAATTATCGGTTTCTGATGCAATTAAAATGATTCAGGATGGTAATATAAATGTTATAAATCAATCAAAAGAAGATTTATTCAATCAAATAGAACCATTATTAAAACATATCATTACCGATAACAAAGTCCTGGAAAAATTTGTTGACGAGTTAATGGTTTGTTTGCATCAGTAACTTCAGATTAATCACATTGTTAAACAACTTATTTGATTAAGTCTAATTTATTCATACTAAATTTAGTTGTATTCATTATTACAAATAGAATATAATT
>JBGMQW010000275.1:0-3844 GCA_048060815.1 Thiohalomonadales bacterium
AAATATAGAAACAGTGTTAGGAGAAGATGGACTTTCTGGCGAAGTCTGTCATTACGGTAAAACAGGCAGATGTTTAATGGATATTGACAAACTCCTTTGAAACCTAAATTCATATAATAAGTGCAATTTCTGGTATTGAATATGTTTTCTATGTTCCTGTTATTTTCCATCGTATGGAGAAACTTGATATACAGCGGAAATAAAATATTGGATTTCTATAAACAATGAGCAGTATTACTCGTTCTATGTATTTAGAATAAAAGTGGTTATACAACGAATTAGAATAGCAATATGAGGCAACGAAACTATGATCTTGACAGAGTGTACCAATTATGGTACATTTATATATGACTGGTAACGGTAGGAAGAAAGTACTAGCAGTCTTTTATCGTTCTAAAAGTGGAAATGAGCCTGTGCGTGAATGGCTACTGAAACTTACTAAAGAAAATAGAAGGGCTATTGGTGGTGACATACAAACTGTCGAGTTTGGTTGGCCTATAGGTGATGGGCTATATGAAGTGAGAATTGATCTCGATAATAAGCGCATTGCACGTGTGCTGTTTTTCTTTAAAAACGGAAAAATGGTGCTACTACATGGGTTTATCAAGAAGGCTAAGAAAACTCCTAAACCTGACTTGGATTTAGCAAAAAAACGGAGAAAAGAGGTGGATAATGGCTAAACATAATCAACATGTAGGATCATCACTTGATGATCTTCTGGAAGAAACTGGCGATTTGGCAGAAGTTAATGCTATTGCTATCAAGCGTGTTATCGCATGGGAAATTTCCCAGAAGATGGAAACCGAGCATCTTTCTAAAAAGAAAATGGCTGAATTAATGAATACAAGTCGTTCAGCACTGGATCGTCTGCTTGATCCAGCTAACACGTCCGTTACATTGCATACACTCGACAATGCCGCACGTGCCATAGGTAAAACTTTGCGTATAGAATTATCGTAGGACATTGGCTTAAATCACATATTGGAACAGTATCCCTGGTCAAGTTATCCCGCGTATATTAATCATTCAGCTGCACCATCCTGGCTAGAGCGTGATTCCATTTATTCGGAACTCGGGAGTGTAAAAAAGTATCGTCGTTATCAACAGTTTGTTGATTGTGGAATTGATGAGGATACCGTTAAGTTTTATGCAAAGAAAAATACCCCCTCTGTTTTTGGCGATAAACCTTTTGCAAAGAGGGCATCGAAACAATCAAATAATTGGTCTAAGGAAGTAACAAAATCCGGACTCATTGAGCCAATTAAAATGAACCGTATTGTTCAACACGTTGCACAGTATTTTGATTGTACAGAAAAATCGATTTATTGTGCCCAACGGGGAGCAGGAAGTAAAAATATTCCACGTTGGATTGCGATGAAATTATGTTAGGATTATTCAGGACAAAAATTACACGATATTGGAAACGCGTTTGGTGTTGGAAATTATTGCACTGTGTCACAAACAATTTCACGATTAAAAACAGTAGTAGAAAGTGATAAACAATTGGCTAGACAATTAAATACTATAAGTAAAGATTTGACCCCTTAACTAATCATTTTGGAAATAATAAACAAGATTATAAAATTTGATCAGTATGAGAGTTACACCTCTTAACCCCGTGGTCAATCCAACTGCAACCGCTTTTTATAAGGCAATTTACATCGATTTGTAATCTTTTAAACCTATAAGATGACTCACCAACATAAAATAATAATATGGAATCAATGCTACCATAACCGTTCCACTTAATTTCCTACTAAAACTGCTACGATCTTGTTGCTTTTTTACTTAATTTTGCGATCAATAATGCCTATATTTATCTTTGTAATCAGATGGTTACAGGCCCTACATGCTTGTGTGAGTGAGGGTTAAACATATAACTCCTTTATCTACTTGAAATGGGTAATTTTTAATGCCATAATTATTTACCATATCGGTAAATAATTGGAAGTAATGATTTGGACATCGATTACAAAACTACCAAGCTTAAGAAGCTATGTCTGGCTAGCAAAAAAGCGAATAAAAAGCTTGGGCCAAATAGCGGTAAAAAACTGCGTACCAGGCTGGCAGATATCGAAGCTGCATCAAATGTTTTTGAATTGATAGCTGGGAGGCCTCATCCATATACAGGGGATAAGGTTGACCAATTTTCATTAGATTTGCATGGTGGGGATAGATTGTTATTTGAGCCATTGAAAAAACCTCCGCCAACAAAAAATGATGGCGGTATCGATTGGTCAAACGTTGAAAGTATATTAATAGTGTTTATTGGAGATCCTCATGAGTAGTCAAGTAGAAAATTTTACCCCCGATTGGGTATCAACGCCTGGCGATACAATTCTTGATTTGATGGAGGAACGTGATTGGAATCAGGTTGAGCTTGCAAACCGATTGGGTTTTAGTACAAAGCATCTAAATCAACTTATCAAGGGTAAAGTTACCCTTACATACGACACTGCACAAAAACTAGAAAGAGTGCTTGGTTCTACAGTTTCATTTTGGATGAAACGTGAATCAAAGTATCGACAGCATGTCGCAAGACTAGAGGCAGAGCAGAACTATAAAAGCTGGACCGATTGGCTTGACGATGTGCCAGTGAATGAACTTAAGAAAATTGGTGCGATAGAAGACATTAGAAGTATTGAATCCAACAAACCCAAGCTGGTAGAGCAGCTATTAAGCTTTTTTGGTGTTGCATCACCAGATGAGTGGAAGAGTTATTATGGCTCTATGTCTCCGTCCTTTAGGAAGACAAAGGATGATCAAGCTGATAATGGCGCTATATTCGCTTGGTTAAGGTTAGGAGAAATAGAAGCAGAGAAAACTAGTACTCCGAAATATAACAGATCAAAATTTGAAAGTGCAGCTAAGAAAATACGGGAGTTAACTGTTCAATCTCCTGCTGACTTTGGGCCAACTTTATTTGAACTTTGTTTAGAGGCTGGAGTTAAGCTATTACTTGTCAAATCAATTACTAAATCACATGTTAGCGGAGTTGCTCGGTGGTTAAATGGGCATAGTCCTATTATTCAGTTATCCCTTTATGGTAAGACTAACGACAAATTTTGGTTTACATTCTTCCATGAGGCTGCACACATTCTGCTTCACTCAGATGAAAAAAGTGATATCTTCCTAGATAACACTGAATTTAAATCGCGGGATAAACAAGAGCAGGAAGCTAATACATGGGCAGGTAATATTCTTATACCGGAAGAGTATAATTTTGAGCTTGTAGGACTTAGAGGTCGCGATGAAATTCTTGAATTTTCAAAAAGGATCAACATCCATTCAGGGATTGTTGTTGGTAGGCTTCAGCATGGAGGTCAGATTAGTTATAAGTCAGGTTTAAATGGACTAAAAGATAGTTTTGAAATCGTAGCGTAATTGAGAGTTGTTTTATGAGTGATGGACGCGAAGTAGCAAATTATATTTTGGATTATGCAGATGACAGTGGGATATCTGTGACAAATTTAGGCTTACAAAAAATCACATATTTTTGCCATGTTTGGTTTTTAATATCTGCGAACAAGCCACTTATTAAGCAAAGTTTTGAAGCTTGGGAGTTTGGGCCAGTTTTACCTTACTTGTATAGATTCTTTAAGGAGTTTGGTGATCAAAAAATAACTACTAGAGCGACTAAGTTAGACCCTAAAACAGGTAACAACGTTATCGCCAGGATTAATATGGATAAAGGTGAAGAGAATCTATTAGAAAATATTGTTTCTTTCTATACTAGGTTGAGTGTCAATCAGTTAGTAGAGCAATCGCATGTATCAGGTGGGCCATGGCATGAAGTGTGGCACCATGAAGCAAAAGTAAATCCGGGGATGCAAATTAGCAATCA
>JBGMQW010000276.1:0-3833 GCA_048060815.1 Thiohalomonadales bacterium
GCTGCACCGGTTTCATGTCCGATGGATTATGTAAACACTCTAACGTAAGCACTGTATAGCTACTCTCTGTTTTAACTATATTTTAACGGGACAGCAGTGATAATTTATATCTATCTATAAGCTTGAAGCTATAAGAAATAATTATAATAAATATTTGTCCTATACTTTTAATATCTCTAGTGAAACAGTGAAGAATGAATTAATCTTTGAGGAGATATTTATGAACACTAAAATTGATTTAACAGATGAAGAACTTATTAGTTGTGAAATTTGCATAAAAGAATTTCCAGCATGTGATGCCAAGATATCAGAAATCGATGACTACGTAATGCACTTCTGTGGTTTGGAGTGTTATGATAAATGGCATAAACAAGCAAAAAAGAAAGTTCAAATTGCTTAATTTCAAAAAAATCTGAAAATAAAATTCTGATTTAAAATATCAAACCAGAAAAATACTAATTCAGAATTTTAAATATTTCTGGAAAACAATAACTGGCTTCCAATTGTGGTGAGTTTAATTTTTTTATTTATCCTAAAGTTGTATTTCTCATAAGTAAGAGTCATTTAAACAAGCTTTGTTCTTGATCCACGGTGTTTATTCTTGTAATCTCTTGAAGAACTTCTATTAAATCAAAGGATTAATTTCATGCGATATTTATTCAGCATTATTTTCGTGTTGTTGTCTGCTTGCGATAACTCGGCTGGAAAAATTGCACTTGGAACTTTAGAACGAGATCGAATTGCACATACTGCAACTGTCAATGAAGTGGTTGTCGACTTACCGGTAACGCAAGGAAGTACTGTAACGAAAGGCACAATTTTAGTCAGATTGGATGACACGCTACAAACAGCACAAGTCACTAAAGCACAGGCTAAGGTAATGCAAGCGGAAGCCAATCTTGATAAATTACGAAGTGGAGCCCGTAAAGAAGAAATTGCTGACGCCCAGGCCAAGGTTACAGGAGCAAGAGCAAAAGTAGTTGAAAGTGAAGCGAATTATCTACGTGCAAAAGATTTGGCAAAACGTGACTTGGCTAGCAAGGCAACTCTTGATAGAACTATTGCAACACGCGATTCCAGTATTGCCACTTTAAAAAGCGCGAAAGAACAATTACTGGTATTAACCAATGGAACACGTGAAGAAGATTTACGTATTGCCGATGCGCGTCTTGATGTAGCTAAAGCAGTTCTGGCAAGTGAAACAAAAAAATTAGCGGATTTAACGATAACAGCAACGCGTGATGGTATTTTGGATAATCTACCCTGGAATTTAGGTGAACGCGTTACTACTGGAAGTCCAGTTGCAATTTTACTTGCTGGTAAAGCACCTTTTGCTCGTATTTATGTACCTGAGCCTTATCGCGTCAAAATAAAAGTAGGTGATTCTTTGACAATCCATGTCGATGGACTGGATAAATCAATTATAGGAAATTTACGCTGGATTGCCACAGAACCCGCCTTTACACCGTATTATGCTTTAAATCAGGAAGACCGCTCAAGTTTGATGTATTTAGCAGAAGTACAACTACCTGATAGTGAGGCAGATTTACCAAATGGGGTTCCGGCACAAGTTGAATTACCATGAGTGATTTAATTATCAAAGTTTCAAAATTAAGTCGAAATTTTGGTGAATTGAAAGCCATACAAGATTTGGATTTTGAGGTTGAAAAAAAACAGATTTATGGTTTTTTAGGCCCCAATGGTTGTGGTAAAACCACAGCAATTCGTATGTTAACCGGATTATTAAAACCAAGTTCGGGTGATATTCAAGTTTTGGGTTTAAAACTACCGCAAGAAGCTGAGAAACTGCGATTACATATAGGTTATATGACACAAAAATTTTCTCTATATGATGATTTAACTGTAAAAGAAAATTTACAGTTTATTGCAAAAATATATTGTTTATCAGCTCGTGACCAAAAAAAACGAATCGAGGAATTACTCGATATATACGGACTGGATCAAAAAAAAAATCAATTAGCAGGTAGTATGAGTGGTGGGCAAAAACAACGACTAGCACTATCCGCAGCGACATTACATAAACCAGAACTGTTATTTTTAGATGAACCTACATCAGCAGTCGATCCGGAAAATCGTCGAGACTTTTGGGAGCAACTTTTCGATTTAACAGATCAAGGTACAACTATAATGGTCTCAACTCACTATATGGATGAAGCTGAGCGTTGTCATAGGCTGGCAATATTAGAAGCCGGAATTAAACGTGCCGATGGAACTCCGGATGAATTAATGCAACAAATGGGTGCGCATGTTGTTGAAATAGAATCATCAGATTTAAGACAGCTAAAACAAAAATTGGTTAGTCTTTCTGAAGTAATTACAGCATCTCAACTTGGCGCGCGCTTGCGAGTTTTAGTTAAAAATAATATTTCTGATCCCCTTGTTTTTTTATCAAAGCAGAACGGTATAACATCTGAAGATACATTGTCATTAGTTCGACCAAGCCTGGAAGATGTTTTTGTAACGACTACTGGCGAGGGTCGACAATGAACGCATTGTTACGAATACAGGCGATATTTACCAAAGAACTCACACAGTTAAAACGAGATAAAATGACCTTTGGAATGATTGTAATGATTCCTTTAATACAACTATTATTATTTGGTTATGGTATTAATACCAATATTCGTGATATTCCTGTCGGTGTGGTGGATTATAATAAAACTGGATTAAGTCGGGTTCTTATACAAATTATTAGTGCAACTCAGGTAGTAAAATTTACCAAGTATTATAGTAACGAACAACAAGCAATTGCTGCAGTTGCTCGGGCAGAAATACGTGCTGTGTTAATTATTCCTGACGATATAAGTGATAGATTAGTGCGTAATCAAACGCTTGGTTTTGGTACGCCACCTTCAAGCAAGGGTGAAACCAGCCGACCAATTGCCCAATGGGTAGTTGATGGATCAGACACCATAATAGCTTCAGCAATAAAAGGACTACGTAACATGCCATTGGCTGAACTATTCAGAAAGCCGGTTAACCGCAAAACTCCTACGTTCGAGGTAGCCCTGTTTTACAATCCTGAGCAACGTACAGTAGTGAATATTGTACCTGGACTAGTCGGAATTATATTAACGATGACCATGATTATGTTTACTTCAGCCGCTATTGTGCGCGAACGTGAACGTGGAAATCTTGAGATGCTGATTACTACTCCGATTCGTTCAATTGAATTAATGCTAGGAAAAATTATACCCTATATGTTTATTGGTGCTGTTCAGGTAATTATTATTTTAGGATTAGGGTATGTTATGTTTAATGTCCCTCTAAATGGCAGTTTATTGCATTTAGTCATTGCCACTTTTTTATTTATATCAGCTAGCCTAACCCTGGGTTTAGTCATTTCAACTATTGCACAAAGCCAATTACAATCCATGCAAATGACTATTTTTGTGTTACTACCTTCAATACTCTTGTCGGGTTTTATGTTTCCGTATGAGGGGATGCCAGAAGCAGCCCAGTACATTGCAGAAGCATTACCAGCCACACATTTTATGCGCTTAATTCGAGGTGTAGTGTTACGAGATGTACAGATTTTTGATATGACTTTTGATATTTATTGGTTAACAATTTTCACTGTACTAGGTTTAGCTGTGGCGTCATTTCGATTTAAGAAAAATTTGGATTAATAAATTTTATACCAAATCCCATAACTGGTACGACAACTTGTGCAGCTGTCTCTTATACACATATATTGGTGGAACTTTAAATGTGTGTCTACGAACAGATTAGTACTGTAACCATCGGCTTCGAAAGTGGTGTAGCCTGTTCAAGACACGCAAAACATTGCCATCCATGGCGTGCTCGAGTGC
>JBGMQW010000277.1:0-3824 GCA_048060815.1 Thiohalomonadales bacterium
TTCAAACGGTGAAGGCAGTCACCTGGAACGTACAGCACAACCTTGGAATTAATCCGTCATTGCAGATTTTTACAAGAAGCATTTCGACCGGAGAATTAATTCCAGTTAACATCGATGCCGTTACTATTGAAATTATAGATAATAAGAAATCAAATGAAGCCATTTTAATACCTTAAACACGTTATTTTAAGCCTAAAAATAACGTGTTAAGGAAAGTGATTGGTATTTTGATGTCACAAATTACTTCATTACCTATTCTGGTGAAGTTGCTAAGTGATACCGGTTTAAGGGGTAAAGTGAAGGGGTGTAACTCTCATACTGATCATAAAATCAACTAAAATCGCTAAACGATGCTCCTATTTGTTGTAATTTGATTTGCTATCTTTACTAACAAAAATCTGAGCTTGTTTTTGCCAACACATGATATTGTTTTCGCATACAGGGGGAAAAAGTAGCTGGCCATGGCGAGGATAATTTGCATAATGTTCTATATTGCAACGGTGCATCTGGATTTACTCGTTCAATTTTTACATCCACTTTAGACGATCCTACTAATTCAACTAGTTTTGAAAATTCAGCTGAGTAATAGCGTGGCGCATATCCTACTAAAGAGACAGGATCATTTGTTCTTAATAATAATGCGGTTGTATCGTATTCATTTTGCAAATCTTGCATTAAATAAATTTTATCACCGGGATTTAGTTCAAGTGCTCTTTTCTGATTTTCCTTATGCATGTGCCGTAAACCACGACTAAAGAAATAAACCTCATAGTTTTTATCAACATCGCGATCAGGGCATGGAAACATTTCTAGTGAGTCCGTTGCGCGTAAACCACCTGTGCGAGCTAACTCATCAAGAACATCATATTTAATATTTGATAGCCCTAACCAGGATAAATAATCCTTATATTCAGGCCTTGACTTTGGTAATACTCGATTTGCGAATAGCGGAAATAATTCCTCAGATACATATTCAACATAAAGATTTTTCATGCGTCCAAAAGGAAGAAGAAAAGAAGGGGTCAAGTTGCTTGCTTAACAATACAAACTTTGTTAAATTTACCCTATGCCTCGCCCACCCCGAATAGAATATGAAAATGCCTACTATCACGTAATGAATCGAGGAAAGGGGCGCCAAAGAATATTTCATTCAGACGCCTACTATCATGCATTTCTGAGCTGCTTAGCAGAAGCAAGTGAACGATTTGATGTTATCGTGCATGGGTATTGTTTAATGAGCAATCATTATCACCTATTGTTACAAACTCGACATGCCAATCTTGGACGGGTTATGCGACATATCAATGGTGTTTATACACAACGCTATAATCGCCTAAAACATACCGATGGCCCTTTATTTCGTGGCCGGTACAAAGCCATTGTTATTGAGAAGGATAGCTATCTCCTTCAATTATCACGTTATATTCATCGTAACCCAATTGAACTGAAACAACCGCTGGTAAAAAAACTTGAACAGTATCGCTGGTCAAGTTATCCGGCTTACATCAATAAAGATAAAACACCACATTGGCTTCATCGGGACACACTTTACGAAATGTTAGGACAACGTCAGAAATATCAGGGGTATGAAATATATGTAATGCAAGGTAACGATACAGATATCAAAAAATTTTACAGTCGAACCAATATTCCTGGCGCGATGGGGCAGTCAAGTTTTATAGAATGGTTGCAGGATGAAATTATACCTGAAGTGGATGATAAAACGTTAGTCAATACCGTGTTGCAACACAAACTGACTATTAAAGAAATAATACAATACGTTGCGCTGTACTATAAACTTGAAACCAAACAACTAACAACTGTAGTTAAAGGTCCAGGTAAAGGATTATTAGCTCGAAAAATTGCAATGTATTTGTGTCAACAACTTGGTGGTTATCAACTAACCGATATTATGGAGTCGTTTGAATTATCAAATAGGGGATCGGTTAGTTTTATTACAAGTCAAATTCGTAGAAATTGCGGTGAAAACAGAAAACTTGAAAAAGAAATTAACGATATAAAATCTTATATTATAAAGAACGCAACTTGACCCCTATTCTATTTTACTGTAATTTTCAATAAATTCAACAGTTTATATTAATTTTTGACAAAATCACCGACATTACGACTGATGTCTTAGCTTCTTCGTTATATTGACATATATGAAGTTATACTTCATATTATCCGTATATGTGGATAAAACGTGACATCTCTGAGCTAATCAAAAAACTCAATAAAGAGCGTCCAGCTTTGTTACTTACTGGTGCGCGCCAAACCGGAAAATCCAGTTTATTGAATCATCTTTTTCCACAACATTCCTATGTAAGTTTAGATGTTCCACTTGAAGCGAAACAAGCGAGTGAAAGTGGGCAGTTTTTTCTTGAGTCTCACGGGACACCTCTTGTTATTGATGAGATCCAATACGCGCCAGAACTTTTTAGACAAATAAAAATACAGATTGATCAAAACAGACAGGTAATGGGTCAATTTGTTATGACTGGCTCACAAAAATTTTCGCTAATGAAAGGAGTCTCCGAAAGTCTTGCCGGTAGAGTCTCGATATTAAATTTACACAGTTTGTCCACTAAGGAATTAACAAATCATTTTAAAACGGACTTAAGTGCAAAGCAGATCTTGAAATGGCTGGTAAAGGGTGGTTATCCGGAAATCTATGAACACAATCTGGATCATACGCGCTTTTTTGGTGACTACGTTGCTACCTACATTGAACGGGATGTACGGCAATTGTTAAATATAAGACATGTACGTGACTTTGATCAATTCATGCGTTTGTTGGCGATTCATTCTGGGCAAATACTTTCCATGAGCAGGATTGCAACAGAAATCGGTGTTAGTACGCATACCATAAAGAGTTGGATAAGCGTGTTAGAAGCGTCGAATATTATTTATTTACTTAAGCCGTATTATCAAAATTTTGGTAAAAGAATTATAAAATCACCAAAGCTGTATTTTCTTGATACCGGTTTGTTATGTTATCTCGTTAACATTCGATCAGCCGACTCCATGGTCAATAATCCGCTGCTAGGTGCCTTTTTTGAAACATATGCTTTTGGGCAACTACTACGCAGCTTTCATAATCGAGGGGAACCCGACGAGATTTACTATTTCCGTGACAAAGATGGTCTGGAGATTGATTTTATTATTCCAGAAGGGAATTTACTTAAGCTGTATGAATGTAAATGGAGTGATGAGAGTGGTGAACTACCTAACAATGTAAAAAAATTGATTAATGTGTTTGGTCAAAAAAATATCAAGCAAATAACCACCATTACAACAACACACAAAAAAGTACTCATCAATGAACAATTTAATGTTAGTAATGTTGTTGAACTCTGAACTTTGGGAAAAATAGGGGTCAATCTTATTATATTATAGTCCAGGTTAGTTATAAAATTCTTGAGTAAATTATAAAGAAAAACAGGAGCATTTATGAGACTAATCGAGGTTATTGTCGATGCTGGTCACAGTGACACCATCAAAGGTATAGCCGAGCAATATGAAATCACCGATTGCTGGTTAATTCAAGCTTACGAAGAACACCGCTGCATTGTAAGAATGTTAGTCAAACCCGAAAAACAACAAATCGTATTGGATGCCATTCAAAATGTAATTGCAACATCAGAAAATTCTCGAGTAATAATACTACCAGTAGAAGCAACACTACCCAGGCCGAAGCAAGAAGCCGATAAAGAAAAAACCAGTAAAATTGCACGAACACGAGAAGAGTTATATCAAACAATTCAAAGTGGTGCGCAATTAAATAGTAACTACTTACTTATGGTGATATTTTCAACAATCGTAGC
>JBGMQW010000278.1:0-3790 GCA_048060815.1 Thiohalomonadales bacterium
GAAACTGAACAACCACAATTAGACGGCCCATTTAAAATTAGTAATATCGGCAATCCGACCAACCTGCAAGCAGTGTCTAATAGTTCTGGGTATGCGTTAACATGGGAAGCAAATGGTATTGCTGTTGCAAATTTAAATATTGATGATTCATATATGTTTGTTAGTCAATATACTTATGCATCGCCAAATAACAGAATTGGTCAATGGCAACAACCTTTACTAATAAATAACCCGGCTGCTACTGCAATAGCCGGTAGTACAACAATAGCCGCTAGTAATAGTGGTTATGCATTTGTATGGCAACAAACAGAAACTGATGGTGCAATTTCATTTTATAGCCGGATATTGAACAATACGACTTGGTCTGATATTGAATTACTTAGCCAAAGAAATTTAGGGGATGTACGTGGCAAAGCCAGTATTACAAGCAAAGATAATATCTTTTCGGTTCTATGGTTACAGGCTAAAAATAATACTGCTGGTAATAACGATATCTATTTAAACCGTTTCAATGGTGCTAACTGGGAAACAACACCTACACGAGTTTCAAATGTAAATATACCAGGCAATCAAGAAAAATTTGCAGTTGTTAATGAGTCTGACACGTTGTTGGCACTCTGGACGCAAAATGATCCCAGCCAGTTTTCAGGTAGATTAACTAAGCAACTATTGAGTAAACAGGTGCTTTCTATCTCGCCGACTAACATTCCAATGACGCCAGCAACAAGTGCACCGCAGTCATTAGCTGGCTCAATAGTTGGCCGCAATTCGAATTATGTGTATGCAACAAATCAGGCATCACTTGCCGTTTTTAATATTGATAGCTTAGGTAAAACATTAACGCCGGTTGATGCTCAACCACTTTCAACAGGAACAATTGAAAATTATACAGTGACAGCATCATCCGCTCCAGCAACTGATAATCTGAGTCAAACAGTCTTTGTTGCGACTAGTACTAATCGACTAAATGCTTATCCAATTGATAGAAAAACGGGTGAACTACTCACACCTAAAAGTGTTGCAATAGGAGCTTCGAATAATATTGCAGTAGTAACTCATCAAAATGGTTATGTCTATGTTCTCAGCCGTTCTCTAACGTCAACAACTAGCAGTGTTATTAAAGTATTTCGTTATTTTGCTCAAACGAAATCATTAACGCCTATATCTGCTCTTAATAGTATTCCAACGAATACTTTCCAAATTAAAGCTAATCCGAGCGATATTATAATTCACCCATCAGGTAAATATCTTTATGTAACAAGCCAAGGCAATAAATCAATAGGTATTTACTCAATTAAAACATCTACTGGTGAATTAAGCTTAATAAGTGATCACCCGCAGAATGTTGCAACTGGTGCGATTATAAATTATTTAGCAATTAGTAATGATGGAAATTATTTATACGTTTCTGATCAACTTGCTCTAAGAATACTGGACTATGCTATTAATAATGATGGGACTCTATCGGTAACACCTAGAATAAATAATTTTAGTTTATCTAACGGTGGAATTGCGAATAATATTATTATTCATCCATCGGGAAAATATTTATATAATGTTACTAACCAAAATATCCAGTCTTTCAAAATAAGTGCATTTACAGGTGCTCTAACATTCATAAATACTTACAACAGTATTGGTTTAAATTCACTTAGCTCGATAAGAGGTCTAGCCGTAAGTCCTGATGGAAGACAACTTTATGTTTCTAACTATAATTTTAGTGACCTTACTAACTCCGCGGTATATATTTTTGATATTAATCAGATAAATGATATTAATAATAATTTAGTTCCCGGTGGACTATATAGCCCAGGAAAAGCTGCCCCTGGAAATAGCGTCCAAAGTGGTCAAAATGTTACGTCAAGTAAGGTTGGACGGTGTGAAATCTGAGTTAGTTTTTAAGATGACCTTTGTAAAAGTTCAAGTTAAACAAAATGATATAGATGAATTTATTATTGCAACTGTATCAAACCATCTTGGAATGGTTATTATATTGAATAAATATCTGTAAATATTACAATTGGCGTATGAATATGGTAACTTCAACGAAACTGATTTGTCTGAGAGTTAACGCTCTTAATCGTAATAATTACTGGAGGGCTAGTCACTAAATCGGTTTTATATTGTCAATGGGACTTTTGAAGAAAGAATTCTTAATAATATTATGTTTACCAGGTCATCTGGTATTTTAAAGGATTATAAAAAGTACAATTTTGAATGTGTTGAGGTGTATCAGATACAATTTGACAAGCAATGAATAACTCGACATTATATTTACTATCCAACAATAATTTTATTTTGTTCAAATTTACTAACGCCTCTTTTGGGTATTCAGATGTTTTAACTTCAATCAATTTAATGGTATCACCTTTTTCAATCAGAAAATCAACTTCCAGATTATTTTTATCTCGGAGAAAAAATAAAGATTTTTTAAAATTATGTAATTCCGCCTGGCGAGATATTTCATTGAATACAAAATTTTCATACAGTGCGCCATAGTAATGTGAGTTTCGCATTTCTTCTTTACTATGAATATTCAATAAGAAATTTAATAAGCCTTGATCTTTTAGGTAAACCTTGGGTGACTTCACCAAGCGGTTAAGTTGATTGTTGAAATAAGGTTCCAATACTGAAAATATATTACTCGCCTGCAAAACATCAAACCATTTTTTTCCAGTCACCGAGGTAATGCCTGCATCTTTAGATGTTTGACTAAAATTGCACAGTTGTCCGACACGCAATGACATAGACCGAATAAATCGATCAAATGCCCTAAGATCACTGACCTGAAGTAATTTTTTAAGATCCCTTTCAAGGTAAGTTAGTACATAATCCTGAAAAAATTGCTCGCTATCAATATTTGGATTAGCCCATATTTCAGGGAACCCTCCTTTCAATAAGTACTGCTCTAAGTCTAATTTATTTACTCGAATTTCATTAGCTGACAATGTATCAAGCTCCAAGATACTGATTCGACCTGCCAGACTTTCAGAAACCTCTTTCATTAAGTGAAATTTTTGGCTACCTGTTAATATCCATTTCCCCGTTATATGACGGTTTTCATCGATCCAAATTTTCAAATGCCTGAAAAGCGAAGGAACATATTGGATTTCATCTAGTATTACAGATCCCTTGAAGCGTGACAGAAACTCAACTGGGTTATTTTCTGCTTCATCTGCATTAGCAGGCCAATCAAAACTGACATACTCTGCTTGTGGAAATAAATGTCGCAGGACACTGGTTTTACCTGTTTGTCTTGCTCCTGTAAGTAAGACTGCTGGTCTTTTGCTAACCAATTCTCTGATTTTCGATGAAATATCTCTTTTAATCCACATAGTTAGCCAATTTAAACTACTAGTTTATATTTGTCAAGGTTATAAATTATATTAGTATTAAAATACTATTTAATAGCCACACGAATGAACTAAACCTATAAATAAAAAATTAATACCGTTGATACACTAGGAGTTGCACTTATTATATGAATTTGGGGCTTTTGGAAGCATTTAAAAAACACAAGAGTAAATGAGAATTTCCGGTGTCAGGTTGTCTATGTCAGATATTATTGATTAACAAAACGGTGCTGAGTTTTTTTTATTTTTAATGCACTATAAATTATTTTCATATCAATGCAGTCATCAATTATATTGGCTAACCGATTAATCCCATCCTCACATTTGTCCTGATAATTCGATTCAAGAGGTTTATCTAACCCTGCCCATTGTAATATAGACGTTATTGCCGATTCAGAATCAAACAGTCCATGCAGATAAGTTCCTAAAATAACACC
>JBGMQW010000279.1:0-1221 GCA_048060815.1 Thiohalomonadales bacterium
TCTATTATCGGGGAGAAAGGTTAGATGAGAAACAATACGTTCAAATGGCGGGTGGGGATAAAAAGCTCATCCTTGGTTCGTTAGCTTTTGTTTTATTTGGATTTGGATTTATTTTTTTAATGGTTTGGGTTGTAACTGATTATAATAGTATTGACTTCAATGACTTTTATTATATGATCATCTTATTTTCGATTAGCATTCCCCTCGGACTCTATGCAATCTTCTCAAAAACCAAAAAATTTCTAATCTTTGATCGCGAACACGGTATGGTGTATCAACCCAAAGGACTATTCAAATCGGAAATTATCAGTGATAAATGGGAACATTGGGGCGCACGATTACAATTGAGTGCCGACTCAGAAGGTGTCTCAATGCATCGCTTATGGTTATACAATTATAAAACAATGAGCGGATCGGAACTCGATACCAGCACAGCAGGGATTGATAAAGTATTAGCGTATTGGTCTTTTATCGTGCAATACATGGAACCAGGAGGCTTATTACCCGCCGCAAGACCCTTTGAAAATATGGAGCATACTGACGGAGTAGGCGGTTGGCAACGATGGGAAAGTGATAAAATTCATCTTGATTTTTTAGATCCCTATTATCGCTGGTTGGGTGAACTCAAAGCCGATCCGTTTCTTGATCCGGCTAAATGATATTGCAGGAAATATCCAAAACGATGGCAAATTAAAAAAGGAGATTAACATGAAAGACAACATTATTAATCTGGATTTACACACTAAAAAAACCACTGAACCATCAATAGCCACCAATGAAGAAAACGATCCAGTATGTGTACGGTTAGTCACCACACAAGGAAATGAGGAACGATTAATTCTTCCCTCTGGTGTGCATGATGTTGATCAAATACACAATTATCGTGAAATTGTATTTGAAGTTGTCGGAAATTCATTGGATTTAATCAATATAGTGGTTGAGTAACAATTTCAATTCACGATATGGATTTTTATTTATAAAACTTTGCGATACCGTCATCACCGTTTAAACCCATGAAGGGAAAGGGGTGATCCCTTTCGACTCTAATCTTCCTTCGTAAGATCAGTCTGTCCAGCCAGTGTTCAACTGCGGAATCAGGATTATCTCTAACCGCTAACAAATATAATTTAGACATCATTACCCAAACTTCCACTCATCCTGGGTGATCTGTGCGTGAGCGAGGAAATACTTAATAAACGTTGGAGTATTAAAGTACGAGGA
>JBGMQW010000279.1:1321-3790 GCA_048060815.1 Thiohalomonadales bacterium
TCAGAAAAAACCAATGCCAGAATCGCAAAAAAAGTTACCGTCGAATTATTACGAAATGCAAAAGTAGTCGAACTTCGTGATATGAAACGCGGAAAATATTTTAGAATAATTGCAGATGTCTACATTGATGGACAAAGTCTTGCAGATATATTAATAAATAAAGGATTAGCGGTAACGTACGATGGTGGTAAGCGGCAATCGTGGTGTTAAGTATTTATATCTGATTTTTACAGGAATTCCTGACAAAACGGTAGCTCTTTCAATAGGAAAATTAGGTAAATTAAATCCGGATTTGTTAGTAAAAGAAATGAGTACTCTACTGAAAATGAGCTAGAGAAAAAACATCAATTGTTATCTGTTTTTTATTGATGGGTTTAAATATAGAAAATGATATGCGAAATCTAGATTCAATTAAACCATTTATGGTTTTCTGGGAAGAAATGTAAACACAAGTTCGCAATTGAGTGCATGCACAGTTTACTATAAACTGTCTAAAATTATTGAGTCATCGCATTCTTAGCTTCATCAAGCATAATCATCAGCGTCATATCATTTGTAGGTGAGGCATAAAAACCACAAGACAAATAAAAATTTCGAGCTTTATCAGATAAAGCATGAACCAATAACGCACGAATACCCGCTTGTTCAGCAACAATAATGGTGCGTTGAATAGCATCTTTCAACATCCCCGTTCCTATCCTTTTACTCTGCCAATGACTATCAACCGCTAATCGACCAAGTACCATAACAGGAATAGGTTCAGGCATATTTCGTCGTACTTTTCCTAAAGCATCGTCTCTTGTAATAGCACCAACGGCCAATGAGTAAAATCCAATAATAATATTATTATTACAAACAACAAATGTTCGGGAAGATCGATTGGCTTCATTCTTGATTGCACGTCGACGTAACCAATCATTCAATGTCGAGTCACCACAATCAAAGGAACTATCATCAAGTTCATTGCTAATGGGGCAGGGAGCAGTTATTCCCACGGTGTTTTTTGAGACAACAGTTTCCGTAATGCCAGGTTATCTTTAACGGGTGCATCAAGTGACTTCATGAAAGAATCAAAATTACTTTCATTTAGCATAAAAAGGTTTTGATCGAGCAAAATATTTTCAGCTTCACGACAGCTGATTTCCAACATAAAATCCGAACGCGTTTTTCCCGATAAAGCAGCGGCTCTATCAATTAAATTACGTTGAGAATCCAATGCTCTTAAATTGATTGGTGCTGTGCGTGTTGGTGACTGTGCCATGGAACTGTCTCGAATATTGTGTATTTGGTTTACTATATTGTATATCGGATAGATATACAAATAGTTAAGAAAATATTTGGATTAACAGACGAATTAACCGAGCTAAAACTATGTAAGTTATTAATAAATAAGAAAATATCGTTCAATTGTAATACAAATGACGGCTGGTGAATATATCATGTATGGCCAAAAGAAAAGTCTGTTTTGAATTAGTCGGATCAGGTTAAGGAAATATAACGTTTAACCTAGATTCCGCAGTTGAACGTTGTGCAGACTAATCTTCCTTCGTAAGATTAGACTGCGGAATTTAGGTTTAACCGGAATGGCGGTTGCTGTCATTAATCAAGCTGTGACAATTCGTGCAGTTAAATTGGATCGTGTTTTTAATGAATGGTTAAATAATATTCCCGATGAATTATTAAAATCAGTTGAAGCATTTGGTTCAATTGAATAAAAGCTATAATTTTAAAAGTCGGGGTAATCATCTGCCATTTCTTTAAACCAATAAACAAATACACAGACTCCATATCCATCGGATATTTTTGAACTAGACTTATCTCATGTTAATCCTCCCCTACAGCACTGCATTACGACTAAACCAAATTCCTTATGTGACTTTAACAGTAATATTGTTGAGTATTATGGTTTTCTTTTTTCAGTTAAATAATTATAACGTTATCGAGTCTGCTGTTAATCAATATTGTGTATCAATTCAGGATAATACTAACACCGAGAATGAATATGATTATATGCCTCAAAACATACAATATTGTTTTAGTATGCTTTTTTATATGCATTCACTCAAAGATATAAATGACTGGAAAGAAATTTATCTTGGATTTAATGATTCGGATGATGACAATAAAGAACTACAGAAATTTATTCCTGCTGATTTAAAGCGTTATCAGGATTTTTTATCGCAAGGTGTGCCTGCTAATTTGGATGTTAAACTGATGTATTATCCTGATACACTTAATCCGTTTAAAATGCTGACATCGACAATAGCTCATGCTGATTGGTCTCATATTATTTTTAATTTAATTTTCTTTTTAGCTTTTACGCCGGCATTAGAACTTTTGGTTGGTAATAAGATCAAATTTGTTGCTGTGCTGGTTTTGATTAGTTTTGTTACTGGAATTTTTTATTCAATTAGCTCTTTAATAAATGGACAATTTATACCAACCTTGGGACTTTCAGGCGTTGTGACC
>JBGMQW010000280.1:0-3779 GCA_048060815.1 Thiohalomonadales bacterium
TTCAACATTCTGACAAGATAATACCTAATATTCGTAACCTGGAAGAATTTATTATTCATGGCCTTAAGTTTGTTTTTGTACCGGTACGAGGGGAATTACTTCGCGGTATGTTAACGGGTTATGCGGCTGCACCATTGAATAAAACAATAGTTGCAGATAATGAACCACCACCAGTATGGCCAGATGCAAAAGGTGAGGTAAGAGGGATGGCATTTTCACCTTTATATAAATCAACACCGGATGCTGCTCGACAAGATAATGAACTTTATGAATTGTTGGTGTTAGTGGATGGGATTCGAGGTGGTCGTGCACGTGAACGTGAGGTTGCTATTAAGGAATTGAAAAAACGGATGAAACACTATGACTCGGGAACAAAACCCTAATCTTGCAATATTGGTGGATGTTGTTGATCAGTTAGATGCACTTGCTGATGAAATAGTTTTTGTTGGTGGTTGTGCAACTGGACTGTTAATCACTGATACGGCTGCACCTCCAATTCGAATTACCCGTGATGTTGATGCTATTGTTCAATTACTTCAATAGTTGATTATTATCAATTATCGGAGAAATTACGTGCCCAGGGTTTTAACGAAGATTCAAGTGACGGTGCTCCTATCTGTAGATGGATTACAGAAAATATAATATTAGATGTTATGCCAATTGAAAAAAAATATTAGGTTTTGGAAACGATTGGTATACACCTGCAACGGTTAATGCTGAATTAATAAAATTACCTTCGGGAAAACAAATTCGTATGTTGTCTGCGCCGTACTTTTTAATTACAAAACTTGAGGCTTTTGATGGACGTGGTAAGGGTGATTACCTTATGAGCCATGATATGGAAGACATCATAGCTGTATTGGATGGTAGACCAGAAGTGGTTAATGAAGTGAAAGGTGCAGAGTTAAAATTAGTAAATGAATTATCAGATCGGTTTACTAAGTTATTACAGGATAATCGGTTTGTGGATTCTATATCAGGTCATATGCCGACAGATGCAATAAGCCAGGCAAAAGTTTCAGTTATTGTTAATGTTATTAATGAAATTGTGAATTATAGAAAAGAATAATATTAGTGTGAGTAAAAAAGGTGAATAAGTGAATTCTGATAAAAGCGATTATTTACGTAAGCGTGCTAAGAAAAACTCTGAGCAAAAAAAGTTTTTTTGGAAGCCTATTTAGCACTTTTTAAATATTTTCTTAATAAAACAAAGGGTTAATTAGTTCCTATAATTTTATTTATAGATGGAAAGGGATGGATAATTGGATGTTTCTAAGTAAATAAATTTAAGATACTTGTATTATATAGAAGTTTCTGTAATTATTTAGTATGACTCCGTTAACTGAAATTATCATTGATTCTGGAAATGCCGATCGATTTTTGTCTGTTCACCAGCTTGAACGGTTAATTGGTGGGGGCGATGCTCGACGTTATGGTTTAGTTAATCGAGCTATTAAATCCCAAGAGCTTTTAAAGGCTCGGCGGGGTTTATATGTGTTGGCAAATAAATATCGCCACTATCCTGTTCATCCATTTGTATTAGCTCAACAGTGGCAACCTGGAAGTTATGTTTCTGCAGAAACAGCACTAAGTTTTCATCATTGGATTCCTGAAGCAGTTCATTCTACATTGAGTATGACTCATGGTGGTAAATCGGTGGTTTTTACACATGCAAACTTTGGACAATTTGAATTTCGTCGTATGACTGTTAAGTCTGGACATTTTCTTCAAGCTGTAGCGCGGCATGAGTTACAGCATCAAGTTGCATTGATTGCTGAACCCATGCGTGCGTTATTGGATTTGGTTTATTGTCGTAAATTACCTTGGCAAGGGTTGGAGTATTTAGTGACTGGTTTGCGTATTGATGAGGAACTCATTCGCGCTATTCCGTTAAATAAAATCACCGTACTATTGGATGTTTATAAAGGCAAACGGGAACAACTATTTATTGAAGCGTTATTAAGAGAACTAACGTTATGATTGATTTAATTCAAAAAAGATTAATTACTTATAGTGCATCGAACTCTATTGAAGAAGAAAATGCGCTTAAGGAAATTGTTCAAGAGATAATCTTATTTGGATTATGGCAAGTTAATTTTTTTGAAGTGGCTGCATTTCAAGGCGGTACCAGTTTAAGAATTTTACATGATTTATCTCGGTTTTCAGAAGACATCGATTTTATTTTATTAAAACCGGATACTAAATTTTCTTGGCAACCTTATTTAAATAACTTAAATGAGGTTTGTAAAGAATTTGGTATTGAGCCTGAAGTACTTGATAAATCATCAATGGATAGAAATATTAAGGCAGCTATTATTAAAGATACTTCTATTGCCAATCAACTTAATTTAAGTTTTATGGATAACCAAAGTGGGCGTAAATTAAAGATTAAGTTAGAAATTGATTGTGTTCCTCCTGAAGGATCTGGTTTTGAATACAGTTATCTTGATTTTCCGGTTGATTATGAAGTGTGTCATCAGGATAAGAGTAGTAATTTTGCTTTAAAGATTCATGCATTGTTATGTAGACCTTATATTAAAGGTCGAGATTGGTATGATTTTAATTGGTATATCGCTCAAGGTGTAGCACCAAATTTATTATTATTACAGAATGCGCTTATTCAATATGGAATGTGGCAAGGACGGGATTTAAACGTTGATAGTAAATGGTTGGTTAAAGAATTAAAAGAGAAAATTTCTTCTATAAACTGGCAAGATGCAGCAGATGATGTAAAGCGTTTTTTAAAACCAGTTGAGCAGAAGAGCCTTAAACTGTGGAGTGAACGATTTTATATGAACAAGTTAAGTAAATTGGATGAACTATTATAATATTTTAAATTTCAAGGGGGCAGAGCCTGAGCGATCCCCAGGTTTTTAAGCCACATAGGCGGTTTTAACGGCAATATCATACAATTTATCCATAGCTTTAATGATATCGTTGTCATTCATAACAAAACGTTTATCATTTGCGACACGTAAACCAAGAAAATTAACAGACAATACATTTTTATTTTTGATTGAATTCGCTTGATATTGACGATGTTGGTTTGTTGTTTTTGCTACTAGACCTAAAATCCATAAAACGAATAAAGCTAACATCACGATCATTAATAATATTTGCAACCGTTTTGTTTTATATGTTCCACTTAATTCAAATCCTAATCCATAACGGGCACTCTTTACATCACGAAAAGTTTCTTCTATTTGCATTCGAGTTGCATATATTCTTTTTACTTGTTTAGCGAGTTTCGAATTCATTTTCAATGAAGTGGCGAGTAACCAAGGCTCCTTTTCTTTTTCTGAATTTTTTTTACTGTGCTTTGTTTGAGAGCGCGCTCCAGATTGATTTTCTTTACTCTACCTTTTGGTTTTCCTTTATAGATAACAAACTGACATTCAAGTGGTTTTGATTTTGTCAAAAACACTCAACCAAGGTGTTTTGGTGTTGAACTTGCTTGACTATAATATGTTTTACAATCTTTCCATTCATCTTTATTCCTACTATTATAGCGTTTTACCATGTGCCTATTTCGAACTCGTCCTACCCAATCCCAACCTAATGATTCAACCTCTCGAAACCACGGCGTTCGAAAACCAGCATCGGTAACAAGAATTGGAATACATTCTGCTGGTATCATTCCATATAATCGTTCCAAAAAAATTCGATGCGTTTTTGGTTTTTCTTTTGTTTTTAATGTATGGACTTCTTCATATAATATTATTGAGCGGCGAATCGAGCCTATGACTAGTTGTGTTATCGTGTGGTACACATTTCGATGT
>JBGMQW010000281.1:0-3771 GCA_048060815.1 Thiohalomonadales bacterium
GAGCTGCTATCGAAACCGGTTCGGCATTAGCTGCAGCAAAAACTTATATGGCAGAGAATAAATCTTAATTAATTGGAAAAATAAAACTAAATATTCCGCAAGCAATCTGATGTTAAAAAGCTTGTCCTGAATTACTCAGTAAAACGCTGTGTTTAGTAGTCTTTTAAATGCTCAACCGAGTAATTCAGGATTATATTTGGGCAACAAATTAGATATAATATTCAATTATTATCACAAATTATTTGAAATCGAATTTTACGCCCCCAGAATAACTAATTATTACGACATATTTTTGTACGTTAAATGTCTCAATAATTAAAACTTATTACTATCAATGACTTATATATTAAGGAATGAATAAATGACCGTCAAAGCAAAAAAAGAAACCTTGAGTTTTCAAACAGAAGTAAAACAACTTTTACATTTAATGATTCATTCTCTGTACTCGAACAAGGAAATATTTCTTCGTGAATTGATCTCAAATGCTTCTGACGCTTGTGACAAATTACGTTTTGAAGCAATTGCTGATGATGCGTTATATGAAGGTGAGTCTGAGCTGAAAATTCGCGTTTCATTCGACAAAGAGGCCAAGACTGTTACGATACACGATAACGGCATCGGTATGACACGGGAAGAAGTCATTGAAAATATTGGTACCATTGCAAATTCAGGTACTAAAACGTTTCTGGAAAAAATGACTGGTGATGAAACCAAGGATGCCCATCTAATTGGTCAATTTGGTGTCGGTTTTTATTCTTCATTCATTGTCGCGGATAAAGTCACAGTATTAACACGTAAAGCAGGCATGGGCGCGGAGCACGGTGTTCAATGGGAGTCTGGTGGAGAAGGTGATTTTACCCTGGAAAATGTTGATTTAAGTGAGCATGGCACATCTGTTATTTTACATCTTAAAGACGATGAATCTGAATTTTTAGAAGATTATCGTATACGTTCAGTTATTTCAAAATATTCTGACCATATAACGCTGCCAATCGTAATGCAGAAAGAAATTATTCCTGAAATAGATGATAAAGACAGTAAAGATGATAAGGACGAAAAGACAAATAAAGATGAAGTGAAAGAAGTCACTTATGAAGATGAAACTGTTAACCAGGCTTCGGCATTATGGGTTCGTTCAAAAAGTGAAATAACTGAAGATGAATATAATGATTTTTATAAAAGTTTATCTTACGATTATACTGATCCATTGTTATACATGCATAATAGAGTTGAAGGTACTCAATCCTATACAACACTCTTATACATCCCAACAAAGGCACCATTCGATTTATGGGATCGAGAAAAACGTCAAGGAATCAAGCTTTATGTGAAACGTGTATTCATCATGGATGATAGCGATCAATTGATGCCAAACTATTTACGTTTTATTAAAGGTATTGTTGATTCAGACGATTTACCATTAAACATCTCTCGAGAAATCCTTCAAAAAAATAAACAAATTGACACTATTCGAAATGGTTCGGTTAAGAAAGTTTTAAGTCAATTAGAAAAATTGGCTAAAAATGAGAAAGATAAATACATTGAATTCTGGAAAGAATTTGGAAACGTTTTAAAAGAAGGTCCTTCTGAAGATTTTACTAATAAAGATAAAATCTCTAAATTACTGCGCTTTGGATCAACACATAGCAATACAGAAATTCAGGATGTATCTTTAGAAGATTATATTTCCAGAATGAAAGAAGGTCAGAATAAAATTTATTTTATTACTGCCGATTCATTTGCATCAGCAAAAAATAGTCCTCATCTGGAAATATTCCGCACTAAAGAAATAGAAGTATTGTTATTGTGGGATAGAGTTGATGAATGGATGATGTCCTATTTAACTGAGTTTGACGGCAAGAGCTTTGAGTCAGTTGCCAAAGGCGATTTAGATCTGGGTGATCTTGAAGACAAAGAAGATAAAGAAAAAGTTGAAAAAGCCGCAGATGAATATAAATCCTTAATTGATCACATGAAAAAAACACTCGAAGGTAAAGTGAAAGAAGTTCGAGTGACAAATCGATTAACGAATTCACCATCTTGTCTTGTTGTTGAGCAACAGGATATGGCACTAAACATGCAAAAATTATTAAAACAGGCAGGTCATCAAGTTCCAGATTTACAACCAACTCTGGAAATTAATCCAAAACATCCTTTGGTTGAACGTTTAAATACCGAAACCGATGATAGTCGTTTTGATGATTGGGCTTTTATCTTATTTGAACAAGCATTATTAAGTGAAGGCGGTCAGCTCGAAGATCCAGTTTCATTTGTAAGTAGAATGAACGATTTATTATTAATGTTAACAAAAGAGAATTAAACTTAAAACTACCAGTAAATGGAGATATTCGTGAATAAACTAAAGTCACTTTGGACTGAATGGCGAAGCTTTTTTGTGTTTCTGGTTTTAATGTTTATTTTTCGATCTGCTATCGCTGACTGGTATGAGGTTCCCACTGGATCAATGAAGCCTACTATTATTGAAGGTGACCGAATATTCGTTAATAAAGTAGCATATGATTTAAAGCTGCCATTCACACTAATCACCCTGGTAAGTTGGGGTAATCCAAATCGGGGTGATGTAGTCGTTTTTGATTCGCTTAGTGACAATAAACGACTTATTAAACGAGTTGTCGGTCTACCTGGTGATATTATTGAGATAAGAAATAATCAGTTATTCATTAATTCCGTATCGGCGGTATATAAAGATACTGATCAATCTATAGTGGAAAAATACTGGGATATTACTGGAATGGTAGCGAATATCAAACCAGTGTTATATAAAGAACAGTTTAGTGAAAAAGAACACATGATTACAATTCTAAATCGCGGAATGTTAAAAGCACGAAATTTTGGGCCTTATCAAGTTCCTGAAAATAATTATTTTATGCTGGGTGATAACCGTGATAATAGCGCTGATTCTCGTTTTATTGGTGCAATAAACAGAAAATTTATATTAGGTAAGGCAAATAAAATTGTTTTTTCAACTAAAATGGCTGAGCGGTTCTTTTTGAATTTGGAGTAATTTTTATTCTCAAAGACTAACAAATTATGTTCAATGTTTTTAGCTATTTTGATTAAATAGGGATATCCCTAACAGACAGATTAAGTTAAGTTTATTACAATTAAATTCAATGTTAGTGACATATATTGCTACAATTATATTAATCACTTTAGAGAATTTAATATGAATTTACATAAAATTATTGCACATCGAGCTCATCCCAGTTATCAGTCATTGGCTCAGGAAATTTATGATTGCGGGCATACAAAAAGTGTCAAACCATCAGAATTAGGTGAAATTAATGTAACTAAAAATCGTTGTGTGAAATGTATTAAAGGAATGCCAGTAGATATTTCAGCAACAGAGTTACAGAAATTAAAGGGTAAAGATCTAAGCAAAATGCTTATAATTGAGCGTTTATATCAATGTCTGGACTATCATCTAATGGTGACTGAAAAATCGCGCAATTCACTTGATGGCAATTTAGAAAGCATCGACTTGGCAATAGAAGATGCGCATAAAGTGCTTCGTGATGCAGGATTCCTAATAGAAACTGTTAATGAAGCAAAATTAAGTAACGCCTCTAAAGTTGCTACACGTGGTTTGAAACAGGAGAATAAATAAATTTTAATGACATTCGGGTATTGGAATAATAATAGTTTAAGGATGTAAAAATAGATGACGATGTTAAGTACAATTGAAGAAAAATTGGCAAATGCCATAACACTATCCCACCTTGAAGTAATCAATGAAAGTAGCAATCATAA
>JBGMQW010000282.1:0-3746 GCA_048060815.1 Thiohalomonadales bacterium
TTAAGGCTGCTATGCATAGTGTAGCGTCTTCACCCAACAGGTGAATATAGAATTCACTCTATGTTGCTAATATTCTTAGAATATATTGTCCTACAAAGCGGTCAACTGTGGAATTTAGGTTTAACACAGATTGGACAAGTGCCGGTGCTATAGATTTTTACTCGGGTTTTCTGGTTTAGCATTGTAATTCTCATTAAATTATAAAAGTTGATGTACTACATTTTACTTGTATCATTTTAATATGTTAAATAAAATTTCATGTTTTGTGTAATAAAATTGACATGAGTGAAAGTTACAGTAGTGTATATTTATCTAAATCATTTTAAGAAGTAAGTACTTACAATGAATTATTTTGATTATAACAATATATTATCAGCATGAATTATTAGAATATTCTATTTTGTGTTTTTCGTGTTAAGGGTTATTATGTCAATAGCAATTGACTGCTAACGAAAATGTGGAAAACATGGAAGTATTAACAAATATCATTTGGCGCAAATACACCAATCCCTGGAGTATATGGGTACGGTTTTTTATTTTACCAATGCTTATTATTTCTATATGGAGTCGGGTTTGGATTGGGCAGTGGTCACTATTGTTTGTCTTGTTAACCTTTATCTGGATTTGGTTTAATCCACGACTTTCAGCGAGTAAAAAAACAAAAAATATATGGGCAATGCAGGCTATTTTGGGTGAACGCATTTGGTTAAATCGTAAAAATAATTTAATTCCTGAACATCACTTCTTTGTCATTACGGCATTACAAATAATAGTTATATCTAGTTTTATAACGTGTGTTGCCGGAATTATTATTTTGAATTTATGGCTCACACTTTTCGGTTTAGCGATGACCTACATTGGGATGTGTTGGTTTCTCGATAGAATGGTTTGGTTATATAATGATGACAAATTACAACGAGAAAGAAATAGAATTAAAATATTACGACAGCAGCGAAAGCGGCAACATCGTCAGCGACGACCAACAAAAATTACGGCGTAGTTATTGTTGAGAATTAATAAAACATTAATTTATGTGTGATAGTTTTATCGAATACTTATAATAAAAAACGATATTGAGGCATTATGGTAAAAACAATAAAAGATAAGATTCTCAAAATTGTTAAATGGAAAGCAAAATCAAATGTAACAGATTCTGAAATTACTTATGCTGTTAATAATATGGTTCAGGATCTAAATAAGTTAAAAGGTTTTGTTAGTCATACATTGTATAAAACAGAATACGATGAATGGGTAGATATAAATTATTGGGAATCTGTTGAAGATGCTAATGATTCAAACGGTATCATGTTAGAAAAAAAATCATTTACAAAACTAATCGATTTAATTGATGTAACGTCGGTGAATGTTGATATTATGGATGCAAAACTGTAAATAATTATTAGGTGTTCTCTGCTAGTTCTTTAAATTCAAAACCACAGTTGTGTGGTGTAATAAATTCCGAAGATGTGCGTGGATATTTTCTGCAGCTCATTGGCCGTAGTTGATAGATTGCACAATAACTCGTATTGTCTTTATTATAACGTAAGAAGGTACAAGGTTTAGGAAGACGACAGCAATCGCCACACGCGATACAACCCCCGATTCGATTCTCAGCTACCGGTAAGACACTGGTAAAAAAACGTTTTATTTTATACTTCACTTTCACATTCCTTTGCTTAATAAATATTGATTAAAAACCTGATTGTACTGATATTTTACAAAGTATTCTTTATACCTTAAATACATTAAATATTTGTGTCTAAAGTTGGCATTCTACGTATAATCCTAAATTCCGGCTTATTGATTAATCCAGGATAATCTGCATTGATTATTTCACTAATTTTTAATGCATAGAAGCGTATATGAGTCAATTTCTCGAATTCTTACGATTATTATACATAGCACGAGTATTAAGCCGCCACCGGCTTGATGAAGTGCTGTTAGCCAGTCATCTGTTCCGCCCGTTACGATGGTTTCGCGTTCTTGCGCCCTGGAGCTGGTTTCGGAGTGCAAATGCCGATCGAGGCAGTAGCATCCGTCTATCACTTGAAGAACTTGGTCCAATATTTGTTAAATTTGGTCAAATATTATCTACTCGTCGCGATTTATTACCCGAGGATATTGCAATTGAGTTAGCAAAACTGCAAGACCAGGTACCTGCATTTGATAGTAATCTGGCTAAAGCAATTATTGAAAAGGCTTTTGATCGTACGATTTCAGAAATATTTGCAGAATTTGAATTAACACCATTAGCGAGCGCATCAGTAGCACAAGTACATTGTGCAAAATTACACAGTGGTGAAGATGTTATTGTAAAAGTATTACGACCAGACATAGCACCTGTGATAAAACGAGATATTCGCCTAATGTATTCCATTGCGCGTAAAGTTGAACGATATTGGTCCGAAGGAAAGCGTTTACACCCTGTTGCCGTGGTACGCGAATTTGAAAAAACCATTTTGGATGAGCTGGATTTTATGCGTGAAGCGGCCAATGCCAGTCAGCTTCGAAGTAATTTTGAGAAATCCGATATTTTATATGTTCCAGAAGTGTATTGGGATTATTCACGTAGCAATGTATTAGTGATGGAACGTATTCATGGAATTCCGGTTAATGATTTAAACCAGTTAAAAAAACATAATATCGATTTAAAACTATTATCCGAACATGGAGTTGAAATATTTTTTACCCAGGTCTTTCGCGATAGTTTTTTTCATGCTGATATGCATCCTGGTAATATTTTTGTATCTGAAGCTGGACAATATATGGCAGTCGATTTCGGTATTATGGGAACTTTAAGTGCCGAAGACCAGCGTTATCTTGCAGAAAATTTTCTGGCATTTTTTAAACGCGATTACCGCCGCGTAGCCGAACTACATGTACATTCAGGGTGGGTGAGTAAAGATACGCGCATTGATGAGTTCGAATCAGCGATCCGAACAGTATGTGAGCCCATTTTCGATAAACCATTAAAAGAAATCTCATTTGGTCAGTTATTAATTCGATTATTTTTTGTCGCACAACGTTTTAATATGGAAGTGCAACCACAATTGGTGTTATTACAAAAAACGCTGTTAAATATTGAAGGTTTGGGGCGGCAGTTATATCCTGATTTAGATTTATGGAAAACAGCAAAGCCGTTTCTGGAAAAATGGGTGGCAAGTCAGTTTGGTCCTAAAGCATTTTTAAAGCATTTACGCACCAATGCACCTTTGTGGGTTGAACAGTTTCCTAAAATGCCATCGTTATTATTCGAAGCACTAGAAAAAATTAATAACGGAGAAATTGAATATAAAATTGAAAAAAAACAAATCGAAGAAATTAAATTAGAGATTAAAAAATCAAATCAAAAAACCGTGCGAGCTGTATTTGGTACTGGTTTTATAATTTCGTCTGCATTATTAGTCAATATCACCACATCAATTATACCGTTATTACCACATTTTCCTTTAATATCAGTTTCTTCAGCGGTTATTGGTTTTATATTATTATTTTCTACCAGAATTAATAAACACTAAAGAAATGTCAAAATATTTTTACCACAAAGACGCACGGCCTGACTGAAATGCGAAAGTAGTTAACGAACCTGAGCTGCGTATAAGCAAATTAGTAGTTTAAATTCGGCCACGAAATTGGCTTATACGCAGCTCAGGTTAGTTATGTTAACTTTTATTTGTAAATTATTATTTTGACGAAATTAACTATACATTTTGTCCTGGGAAAGGGGAGATTTAATATTAAATTAA
>JBGMQW010000283.1:0-3723 GCA_048060815.1 Thiohalomonadales bacterium
ACCGGTAGAAGCCATGCGTAAATCAGTATCGATATTCACTTTACGAACTCCGTGTTTAATCCCTTCTACGATTTCTTCAACGGGAACACCAAAAGTTTGTCCCATTTCACCGCCGTGACTGTTTATAATCTTTAACCATTCTTGTGGTACTGAAGATGAACCATGCATTACTAAATGTGTGTTAGGAATACGTTGGTGAATTTCTTTAATTCGATCAATACGCAATACTTCACCTGTTGGTTCTTTGGTAAATTTATATGCACCGTGAGATGTGCCAATTGCAATTGCGAGTGCATCAACACCAGTTTTGTCGACAAAATCAGCGGCTTCTTCTACACTGGTTAATAACATATCCAGATCCAGTTTCCCTTCTGCACCATGACCGTCTTCTTCACCCATTTCACCGGTTTCCAAAGACCCCAAACAACCCAGTTCGCCTTCAACCGAAACGCCACCGGAATGTGCCATTTCAACAACAGTTTTTGTTACATCAACATTATATTCAAATGATGATGGTGTTTTCATATCAGACATTAATGAACCGTCCATCATCACTGAGCTGAATCCTGATTGCATTGAGCGTAAACATACGCCTGGTGCAGAACCATGATCCTGATGCATTACGATTGGAATATGTGGATACATTTCAATTGCTGCAGATATTAAATGGCGTAAAAAGGGTTCGCCAGCATAAGAACGTGCACCTGCAGAACCTTGCATAATAACCGGACTATTGGTTTGATCAGCCGCTTGCATAATGGCATGAACTTGTTCCATGTTATTTACATTAAATGCGGGCATGCCATAATTATTTTCTGCAGCATGATCTAATAATTGTCGAAGAGATATAAGAGCCATTTGGGGCCTCCTTTAGTAATGTTAGAAATAGTGTTAATTATTAAAATAATATCAATTGTTACCTGATGCTATGGTTATAAAAACATCAAAAATAATAATGAAATCCTTAAGTTAGTATAGATCATAGGTATCACCAACACGGATTATTTTCATCGCATTGGTACCACCATCTTTACCTACAATTTCGCCCATGGTAATAATAATTAAATCACCATCGCGTACTGTGCCACGTCGGCGGAGTTCATCAACGGCATCTTTATTAATTTCAGCATGATTTATTGATGCTATTTCAAAGCTGACCGGATATACACCACGGAACAAGGTTACTTTTCTACGCGTCTCAACATGGGGCGTCAAGGCATATATTGGTATTCCGGAGCTAATACGTGACATCCACAATGTTGTTGATCCTGACTCGGTTAATGCTGCAATCGCTTTTACACCGAGATGATTCGCAGTATACATTGTCGCCATCGCGACAGCTTCATCGATTCGATGAAATGTGGTGTTAATTCGATGATCCGATACTGTTGCAATTCGGCTTTTTTCAGCTTCCAGACAAACCCTATCCATTGCGGCTATAACAATATCAGGGTATAAACCAGTCGCTGTTTCAGCAGATAACATCACTGCATCGGTACCATCAAGTACTGCATTTGCGACATCAAATACTTCAGCACGGGTTGGAATTTGTTCCGTTATCATCGATTCCATCATTTGGGTTGCGGTAATAACAACGCGATTCATTTCACGTGCCAACTTGATTAATCGTTTTTGAACGGGCGGTAAAGCAGCATCACCTATTTCAACACCCAAATCACCACGCGCTATCATGATTACATCGGATGCTTCAATTATGTCTTCTAAAACACCTTCTTTTAACGCTTCGCTTCGTTCAATTTTTGCAACGATACCGCCATGGCCACCGGCATCACGTAGTAATTTTCGGGCTTGATGAATATCATCTGCACTTAGACAAAAGGATACCGCTAAATAATCCGCTTTCATTTTTGCTGCGGTAACAATATCTTTTAAATCTTTTTCTGTTAATGCGGGTGCTGAAAGCCCCCCACCCTGAAGATTAATGCCTTTTCTATTTTTTAGAATACCACCGATAACAACACGGCATATTACTTTAGTATCTTTAACTTCATTAACCCACAATGACAAGCGGCCATCATCCAGTAATAAAGTATCACCACGTTTCACATCATTCGGAAGGGATTTATAACCAACTCCGACACATTCTTTAGTACCAGCATTTGAATCAAAACTGGTATCAAGGGTAAATGTTGCGCCCTCTTCCAACTCAACTTCATCATTAACAAAATTTTCAACCCGAATTTTAGGGCCTTGCAAATCACACAGAACACCTATTTGTCGACCATGTGCTTGTGCGCGATTACGTAATGTCTCGGCACGTTTTATATGTTCTTCAGGAGAACCGTGTGAAAAATTGATACGGACGACATCAACACCCGCTTCAATAATCTTATCCATCATTTTAGGATCATCGGTTGATGGTCCTAAGGTTGCCAGTATCTTGGTTCGTCTTAACATTACGTATATTATTCTTTATTTTCCGTACATTTATACAAATATTATAGTTTCCGACTTTTGTGCCAATACACTATAAAAAGAATGTTATTATTACTTATTTACTTGGCTCTTTCTTCTAATATCTCAACCGCAGGCAATTTTTTACCTTCCAGGAACTCTAAAAATGCGCCACCACCAGTTGATATATATGACACTTTATCAGCTATATTATATTTATCAACAGCCGCAAGGGTATCACCACCGCCAGCAATTGAAAAAGCACTACTTTCGGCTATGGCCAGTGATATAGCTTTAGTTCCTTCACCAAACTGGTCAAACTCAAAAACGCCAACCGGACCATTCCATACAATTGTTCCTGCATTTTTTATTACTTCAGCAAGTTTTTCAGCACTTTCAGGGCCAATATCAAAAATCATATCACTATCCGTTACATCGGTAACTTTTTTTAATGTTGCTTCTGCTGTTTCAGAAAATTCTTTGGCACAAACTATATCAGTTGGAACAGGAATACTGCCACCTTTCTCTTTAGCCGAAGCAATTAAATCTTTAGCGGTTTGAACTAAATCTTCTTCATATAATGACTTACCGACATTATGACCTTCTGCTGCTATAAAAGTATTAGCTATTCCACCACCAACAATAAGTTGATCTACAATTTTTGATAAGGATTCTAATACTGTTAATTTTGTTGATACTTTTGAGCCACCTACAATAGCCACCATTGGACGTGCAGGATTATCAAGTGCTTTACCTAATGCATCTAATTCCCCAGCCAGTAATGGACCGGCACATGCGGTTGGTGCAAATTTTGCTACACCATGCGTTGATGCTTGTGCTCGATGCGCTGTTCCAAATGCATCCATAACAAAAATATCACACAGAGCAGCATACTGTTTTGAAAGTTCATCTTCGTTTTTCTTTTCGCCATTATTAAAACGAACGTTTTCTAAAATTACAACTTCACCATTTGATAGTTTCGGCGATTTATTTAGATAATCTTTTATTAATTTTACATCCTTACCTAATAAACCAGCCAGGTGTGTTGCAACAGGTTGGAGTGAAAACTCATCTGAAGGTTGTCCTTCTGTTGGACGACCAAGGTGTGACATCAACATCACTTTTGCACCGGCTTTAATACATAATTCGATAGTTGGCATCGATGCTCGAATTCGTTTGTCCGATGTTACTTTGCCATCTTTAATCGGCACATTTAAATCCTGACGAATTAAAACGCGTTTACCTGCTAAATCCAAATCTGTCATGTTAATTACTGACATTGATGTATCTCCAAAATTTATCTATGTG
>JBGMQW010000284.1:0-3723 GCA_048060815.1 Thiohalomonadales bacterium
AAGCCAGGAATTGCACTTATTGTATGCATTCGGGCTTTTTTTAGATGAAATTCCCTGGCTGCCAAAAAACTTTTCCGAGGTAATGGCCTTTAATGTTGATAATTGATCTAGAATTGTTTCAACTATCTAATAGGTATTTTTACCCATAATGAATACTGGTAATGGATTAATATTAATTTGAACCATCTTATCTGGTTCATGTCCTATTATAGCAAGGGAAATACGACTTTATTAAACTAATATGATAATAAATTATTCAAATAAAATTAACGCGATTATATTATTAATATTCATTTTTACTCAAAATGCTTTTGCAAAAACCTACCACTATGAAGTTTCAATTCCTGATGATTTAAAACAGCTAACGGTTAAAATTTGTTTTGATAAACAATTACCGCTACATACCGTAAAATTCCATTCCATTGGTGAACAAGCATCGAACAGAATAAGCACTATAGTTGTTCAAGGTTTAGATAAATCCAGAACAATTAATAATGACGGTGATTATATAATTTTAAAAAATATCGTAAAGGGTGATTGTCTGGAATATAAAACAGCAATTGAATCTGTGGATATTCATCGATTAATACGTATACCTGCTACTCAGAAAATAATAACCGATCCAAACGAATGGCTTTGGTATCCAGACACTTTCTCAAAAAAAGACAAAATAGACATTGAGTTTAATCATTCTAGCAGCATTAATATATCTGCACCATGGACATTAATAAGCAGAGCGATAACAAAAACCAAATATCAATTTTTAAAATATCCCGAAGAGTGGGATTCGATTATTGCATTTGGATATTTTAATGTCGAAGATATTAAACTTGGTAAATCAGTCATACGTTATGCATTATTAAATGGCAGTAATAAACTCGATAAAGGTAAAATTCGTGACTGGGTAGAACAAAATATAAATGCCTTAACGACAATCTACGGAGAATTTCCGGTATTGAGCTTACAATTACTGGTCGTACCATTAGGAAAAGGAGGTGAACCCGTCCCCTGGGGTGAAGTCAAACGCGGCGGTGGACCGGCAGTTCATTTGTACATTGATGAAACTCGCACGAAACAGGAGTTTATGGATGATTGGGTTTTTAGTCATGAACTCAGTCACTTATTGCATCCACGAATAAGGCGAGCGAGTGCCTGGCTTTATGAAGGCTTGGCAAGTTATTATCAAAATGTTGTACGCGCACGTCAGGGTTTATTAACACCAAACCAGGCATGGCAAAAATTACATTCCGGTTTTGAACGCGGTATCAATAAAACACCTAAAAATAAAACATTAAGTGAAGTTACCAAGAACGTGATGAAGAACCGCGCTTTTATGCGTGTTTACTGGAGTGGTGCAGCGATAAGCTTGATAGCTGATGTCAAGTTAAGGCAATTGAGCCATAATAAGAAATCATTAGATACGATTCTACACCAGTTTAAAAAGTGCTGTTTGTCAGATATTCGCTGGTGGACTGCAATTGAAGTAATGAAAAAATTTGATGCATTATCAAACACAACGGTATTTACTGATGTATATAACCAAAATGTGTTTGCAACAAAATTTCCGGATTTAACTGGTACTTATAAGATTTTAGGTCTAATTAAGAAAAATAAAAAACTTCAAATTTTAGATTCTGCTCCATCATCAAGTCGTAACAAGATCATGACACGACTAAAATGAAATATAATTTAATTTTAAAACAAATTGTTTGTGTAATTTTATTTTTGACATATTCAGAAAGTTATGCTGAGACGAATAAAAAATATGGTGAATTAATTCATCGGTTGGATGAAATTCGAATAACTCAAAACATTCCCGCTTTTTCGTTTGTTATTGTTGATAAGGATGAAATTATAAACTCGAGCACGTCTGGTTTAATGGATTTAAAGACTAAAAAAAAATTAAATATTGACACCTTAATTCGAATTGGCTCGATCACAAAAAGTTTTACCGCATTAGCTATATTGACATTACAGCAGAAAAACAAAATAAACTTAAATGATCCCATTAAAAAATACATTGATGATTTACCACTAAAAAATCCGTGGCGTAAAACTAATCCTGTGAGAATTTCTCATTTACTGGAACATAGCGCAGGACTACTGGATTTGAGCAAGGCCGAATTTGAGTTCATAAATGCACCAGATAAAAGTATTAAAAACACTTTTGCTTTTCAACCCGGTAACCGCGTTATTATGTGGCCACCGGGCATGTTTGCATCCTACAGTAATGTTGGTGCCGGTTATCTGGGATATATTATTGAGAAGGTAACAGGGTTAACGTACGAAAATTATATTACTGATTTTATTCTAAAGCCATTACAAATGCTCGATAGTAGTTTTTTTCTAAATAAACAAACAGAAAAAAAATTAGCTACAGGGTATGACTCTGATGGTATAACCGTTATTCCCTATTGGCACATGATATTTCGACCATTTGGTGCAATTAACACCAGCACTCGACAAATGGCATCGTTTGTTCGGCTATTTTTAAATGATGGGAAAGTGGATAATATAAAGTTTATTTCAAAAAAAAATATAAGACGTATGGAAATACCTGAAACAACACTTGCTACTACAGTAGGCTTAAAATATGGTTATGGTTTAGCAAACTATACGCACTTACATAAAGGCCTGGTATTTCACGGGCACGGTGGTGATGGCGATGGTTATTTAACGTATTATGCTTACAATCGTGAGATTGGACAGGGTTATTTTATTGTGATTAATGCTTTTAACAACAGTGGCCTTTATCAAATGCGCATGCTGATTGAAGATTACATTACTGATAATACAACTAAACCTATACCGACTATAGTATATCATAATATCAACCTGAAAAAATTTGTTGGAAGTTATAAGTCAATAACGTATCGTATGCCCTGGATTGGCCTGGATGATTCTATAGTAAAGATAGTTCTTCAAGAAAATAAATTATATAAAATAATGAATGGTATCAAAAAGCAACTAATTCCAGTAAATAAATTTATTTTCCGGTTAATTGATCAAACTATAGCGACTCAAGCTTTTATTCAAGATTCAGAAAAAATGTATTTCCAAAATGAGGATGGGAATTATATTCGAATTAAATCAACTAAGGACTAATACCGGTTCCGAAGTCGGTGGATTTAGTAGTAACTTGTTCAGATTACTTGTTTTGAAATTACGCTGAATAGTTACAAAATTACTTAGTTAAATTGCACCGAACGCCGACTGAATATACCCGCCTCAAAACCTTCTATCGGAAAAATTATATTTTGCATATTGTTTGTACCAGCAGCAATTAACAAAGCACGAAAATGTTCCGGAAATTCAAAAAAATCGTAAACCAGAGAATCGTGAGTCGTAGTTCTACCGATTGTCAATTGCTCACTTTCCCAATGCGCAGAAAACACCAGAATTGCTTTTGGTTTCGGTATGCAATGACTCCATTGCGTATAGTCATTTCCGTTGATAGTATCGAGCGCCAATAGGGGAGTACCATGGCTAACAAATAATGTTGGCATATCGGGTAGAGGATTTTGTATTGCTGGATTCATAAATAATACTATCTCTGTTAATAATAACTGGAAGAGTCTGTTGTCAACATAAGCCAACTACTGGCACAAATAACAGCAATTGCACTGTATATATAAGGATAACGTAACTTTGGAATAAGCCCCACCAACGGTGCAAGCAATAGTAATAATGCGATACCCAGTGGCAGCTCTACATAAATTCGCG
>JBGMQW010000285.1:0-3717 GCA_048060815.1 Thiohalomonadales bacterium
CACAATTATATTCAGCACACTTATCCTGCCCTGGTATTATTCAATTATTGGCAAAACAAAAATCGGTAGATAACCTGTTCAGCAGTGAAATTTTAGATAATAACACTACTTTGCAACAGCACTCAGAGTCGAATCCAATCGGAGTTTTACTGGAAACGACTACTTTACAAGTTATGTGTGAAACACAATACACTTTAGCTTTACGCTTGTTTTTCATCTCAACACTATTGAACCAATTAGCCTCAAAAAGTGAACACGACATTCAAAACAAACGAGTGAGTAAAATTTGCCGTATTTCAGAAAAGTCCCTGCACCAGCAGTTTTCGAATATACAAAAACAAATTCAGCAGAATAAGTTAAAAGTAAATAAAAAAATGGCAGGAACTTACTGGCAATTGGTATTTCGTTTTTGTCGAGCATTTAATGAAAATGAATTAAAATCCCGTATCGAGCAGTCAGCAACGTACCAAATGTTGCTTAAACTAAACCAGCCAAACCAAAAACTATCGGATCAGGATTATCTAAAATACTACCAGTTAATCAATAAACTACAGCGTGGTATTCCAAAAAAGCTGACAAACGAAGTTGATGCTGTCTTAACACCGGTGATGCAGGTGAAATTTAAAAATCACGGTTTCCCCTGGTACTTGTATAAAAACAGCCTGGAGTTGACCTATCTGGACTGTGTGATACCGTACAGCCAGATGAATATGGTACTCTGGTTGCTCTATGAAAGTGAACAAAAAATTACAGAACAGGATATAATTACGGTCATTTATAAAGTAGAAAAAACCGTGGCACACAATACTCTTATTTTAGACCAACTTGAACACCAGCCCGAATTATTGCAAATTGCCTCGTATAGTGCTTGCTGGTTAGGCGGTTAAATAAAAATAACAAATGGTTAAGGAATATCAATGACTAACTTAAAAACCAGAATGAATTATCGAAATAGCATTTTTATTTTTTTACTAGCGACTTTAACCGCTTGTGCCTCCGATGATATTAGCCGCATGTATGAGGGTGATAAAAGACCAGACACTGAAATTGCCAGAATAATGTTACCTGGCGCATTGCAGGTCATTGAAGTTAACAACAAAAAAATAAAAACGCCTTATCAACCTGATGGTTACCAATCAATGGATTTCTTACCCGGGAGACACATAATTCGAGTATTTTATAAAGAGTATTGGGGCGCAGAATCGGGCGGGGGGCTGGAAGTTTCTGATATATTTGATTTTGATGTGACGCTTGATGCGGGTAAAGAATATGTTTTTCAACATAATGGCCCTGATGATTTGATTGATGCCAATATTGAAAGCTCAATTAATGATATTAAAATCTGGTTATATCAGCCTGATACAAAAACAAAGATTCAGCCGTTTGATCGTGTTGCGTATGGTAACTTCATTAGTCATTCGATAAGAAGTATTGCTACGACAGCTCCTGCGGCACAAAAATCAACACCACAAACGGAACTGGAACAATTACAATCATCCTGGAAAATGGCTGATGACAGACAACGCAATACATTCAAAACTTGGGTGACAAACAGAAGCCTAAATACAAAACCAGCTACTGAAACTACACCGAGTGCAGCAAAAACACCTGCTTCAGAAAAAGCTACAGAAAATGATGCCTACCAACAACTCGAACACTGGTGGAAAATGGCTGACGATAAACAACGAAAAGCGTTTAGTGACTGGATAGCAAACAGAAGCCTGGACGGAAAAGGTTTGTTATAGTTATTTGTATTAGTTCCTGTAACTTATGGTAATGTTACAGAGCAGTTTGATAAGTTATTTGATTTTTTTGAAAACTCGTTATCAAATGTATAAAGTTTTTCACATTGCTGACATTGAGTTAAATGCAGTGAATCTGAAAAATCCAGTCCCTGTCGTTGCCATTCAATCGCTTGTGAAATATAAGCGGGATTAGACAGATGAACATTTTTTGTTAATCTATTGCTGTGATAGAAAAGCGATTGAACCGCCAAGATGCCAAGTACGCCAAGAAAAATTAAAATCATATTTTTTAAAATCCCTCTCCCTTTGGGAGAGGGTTGGGGTGAGGGAGAGGACTATAGTCATCTACATTATTTAATTAAATCCCCTCATCCTGGCCTTCTCCCGGAAGGAGAAGGAATTGCTTCGATTTACCTAATCACGATTTTGATTTTCCTAGGCGTACTTGGCGTCTTGGCGGTAAAAAATCTTTTGATTTTTAAGTAAGATACGCTGAATAACTACAAACAACTTATATATTAATATACGACCAGCCTTCTTTTTGCCGTTGGATGACATGGTGTAATGCCGAGTTAACGGTAGCTGCCTGAGGAATCAGTTTTAAACGAATGCCTTTTTCTACCTGCAGACGTTTAAGTGCCTTTTCACAGGCCAATAAGGTAAAGTTATCGTATTTATCTGCGAGTTCAGTCAATTTTCGAGTAAATGCTTTATCCTGATCTTTCATGAGTGACAAGCCCGGGCCATTGGTTAACAACTCTATTTGTACCTTCTCGTTATTCTGTAACGAAGTTTTCAACAATTCTTCTGTTTCGTTTAGTAATATTGCATAACGTTTTGGATCATACGAGTTAACATGCAACATCAAGCGCCAGTTCTTTTGTTCCTGCAATACCGGTTGATGAGGTAGCTGTACTGTTCGAGCCAGTTCCAGCAGGCTGGGTTGCTGTGATAAATTATTATTTGCAAACCAGCCAACCGTTATGCCGATAAATAATAATGATGCAGCGATAGCAGGTGCCAGATAGCGATGTTGTTTTTGTTTTTCGTTATTTGTGGTAGAAAAATTCTCAGTTTGATACGCAAGTTGTACCATATCTTTGACATTTTTAAGTCGACACACACGTGCAGATAACTCAGTATCCTGACGCAATGCTTCCAGTAATTCTTCTTGTTCTTTAATATCAAGCTCATTATCGAGATAAGAATTAATAAATTCATCGGAAAAATAGTGGCTCATTATTTTACTCTCCTGAGAGTAGTTTTCGTTTGTTGGGGGTTGGTACGAAATTCCATTAATTTTTCAGCCAGATGATTACGCGCACGACACAATCGGCTCATAACCGTACCGATGGGTATTTGCAATTTCTCGGCAACTTCAGCATAGCTCATGTCCTCCAAATCAACCAGGGTGACCACCTGACATTGTCCAAGCGGTAATGTTGCAATGGCTGCGCGAACTGTGGCCACAACACTCATTTGTTCAATTTGAGATACCGGGGTACGATCATCAACATCAATCAATACCAGGTCATCTATATTCTCGGTATCTTTTTGTTTACGAAAATGATCGCGCCAACAATTATTTAAAATACTGAATAACCAGCTATCTAATGATTTATCATTCTTAAGTTGGTGTGATTTTTTGAGTGCTTTTAACATCGTCTCTTGTACTAAATCATCTGCAAGTTCAGGTTTATGACACCATGCGAGTGCCATTCGGTACAAGCGGGGTCGTATTTGTTCTAAATTATTTTTTAGTTTCCGGTGTGAACCGAATAAGGAAAGTGTCTTCATACAACTATCTCTAAAACAACATAAAAGATTGGCTTTCCACTATATAACAAGACGTGTTAAAGGTAAAAATTATTCCATGAAATTCAGAAATAATAATCTGTTTAACCTAAATTAGAAAATTATTATATTATAATAAATGATTAGTTTTATTACGCCACCTTATGTTCGTTGGCTG
>JBGMQW010000286.1:0-3689 GCA_048060815.1 Thiohalomonadales bacterium
ACAGTGCTCAAAAGTAAAATTAAAACAATTAACTCAAGAGATTAGTTATTTAGGGTAGCCCTTGCTATATCAATATTAAGTAGTATTTAACAACCCTGCTATATAAATTTTTTTACACATAAGAAAAAAATTAGTTCGACATACCACACATTAAATATCATAATTACAGGCCAGTTAATGTAATTAACTGATTTTGTTCTAATATAGACTTAAATATTCATAAAAATACATGGAGTTATAAAATGAAAAAAATACTAGTTGCAACAGTTTTAACATTCGCGAGCATCAGTTTTGCAAATGCCGCTCCAAACAATGTTGGCTGTGGTTGGGGTTCAATGTTATTTCAAGGTAAATCAGGATCGATGAATCAAGCTTTTGCTGCTACAACCAATAATACATTCGGAAACCAAACTTTTGGTATTACGTCGGGTACTGCAGGTTGTAAAGCTGATGGTGTAGTGGCATCCACTGCTGTATTATCAACTTTCATGGCAGCCAATATTGATAAAGTATCTCATGACATGGCAGTAGGTAAAGGTGAATCTTTAGAAACTATGGCTAATTTAATGGGCATTGCTGAACAGGATAAAGCTTCATTCTACAAAACTACTCGTGATAATTTTGATACCATCTTTGTTTCAGAAAATACCACAGTTAAAGAAGTCATTAACAATCTTAGCAAAGTAATGGCTAAAGATGCTAAATTAGCTCAATATGCTGCTTAATTAATTTATTAATTAAACTGCAAACCCGATGGCGATATCGCCATCGGGTTTTTTATGTGTGACTGTTGATGTGTATTTATTCTCGCCCAAAAGAGACTATGAATGATGGGCAACCTAAATAAATTTTCTATTTTATGTTTTATTATTCTAAATTTGAATTCAACTCAGATCACTTTTGCTGCATTAGATAAAAATTACGTTCACTCTTTTGTCATTCAAGCTAAAAAAATACAACTACAAACAAATACAAGCTGGTATGATCTTTTGCATTATCGACCCAATATGCTCAATAGTGGCTACACCAGTCAGGCAGACAGTGATAATTTTTTCTTTGCCAAAAATGGAAAAACAGATCCCGCAGCCGAACTCGAAGCAACGATTAGAGCACTATTTAAACCGGTTCAAATTAAAGATCCAAACAAGCATCCTCAATGTTTATTTGTTGCACGCAAAAATTGGCTTATCGAACAGTTACCCGGTTTTGCCGATGCTTTGCCGGTAATTAGTTGTCCTAAATATAGCACATGGATAAATTCAATTCAGCCTAATAGCGTTACATTAGCATTTCCCTCTGCCTATATTAATAATCCCGGCTCAATGTTTGGCCATACATTATTACGAATTGATCCTCCTAAAACAAATAAAAATTCAAAACTAACCTCGTATGCGATTACTTATGCAGCAAATACCGATGAGGTCAATGGTTTTTTGTTTGCCATGAAAGGTCTGGTAGGCGGATACCCTGGCTTGTTTGATATTTTACCTTACTACGATAAAGTTAATGAATACAATGATCTCGAAAATCGGGACATTTGGGAATATGAGTTAAACCTTAGCCCTGCTGAATCAATTCGCCTATTAGAACACATGTGGGAGTTACGAAATATAGTTTTTGATTATTATTTTCTTGATGAAAATTGCTCCTATCAATTACTGGCACTACTCGATGTCGCACGTCCCGGCTTAAATCTGGCTGCTGAATTTCCAGTGGAAGTAATACCGGTAGAAACAGTACGAATAATCCAGGAACGAAATATAGTAAGGGGAACTCGATATCGACCTTCACTATTAACGAATTTAAAATATCAGCTCGAAGAATATTCCGATCAACATCTCGATTTAATTCTGGATTTAATTCACGGAAATAAAAAAATCTCAGATAACGAATTAAAATCATTATCTGAACAACAACAAATTTATATATTAGAAATAGCATATACTTATTTACAGTATTTATATAAGTCCAACGAAATCAACAGACCCGATTATGCTAAACGATCTTTACTAGTACTAAAGGCGCGTAACAAATTGAATCCGGATATCAGTTTACCATTAGCACCAAAACCGAAAATTCGTCCGGAGCAAGGTCATAAATCATCACGATTAATTTATTCCTTAGGTTCAAAAGAAGAAAATGATTTTTTTGAATTTAATTGGCGCCCGGCCTACCATGATTTGCTCGATAATACCGATGGTTTTGTCGATGGTTTGCAAATTAATTTTCTTGATGTTACTGCTCGTTATAATTCAAATACACAAAATTTATTATTGCAAAAACTGGATTTTATCAATATCTATTCTATAAAACCTAGAACTTCATTTTTTAAACCTAAAAGCTGGAAAGCGAAAATCGCTTTAAGTCGATTACCGGTGTTAAATGAGGATGATAAATTAACATTTAATGTTAATCTTGGTGGTGGACTCAGTTACCGTTTTTTTAGTAACTTACACGTATATGGTTTAATTGAAGGCACGGCTTTAATTCACCCTGATTTAAAAAACTCAAGCTCATTTGCAATTGGTCCAAACCTGGGCTTTTTATGGAAAGCAACATCAAACTGGAGACTGTGGCTAGATGCAACAACACAATATTACGATTCACACAATAACTTAACTTATCAAAAAATCGAGCTTAGTCAAAATATTTCAATAACAAAGGATTATGCTATTCGTATACACTTGCTTCGTGATGGTCATAAAGAAAAACTTCAAAATGAATTTAAAATAGGCTTAAACTGGTATTACTAATGAGGATTCCATTAACATTGTTTATCGTGTTTATCACATTGAATTTATCCTCATGCACCAATGTTATATTTCAGCCTGATAATTTTCAATATGCCGATCTCGAGTTAAATAAAGTTTTATATGACGATGTTTTTTTCTTAACAGAAAATGATGTGATATTACACGGATGGTTTCTACCGAGCAGGAAAACCACTGCCTATGCAACAATTTTATTTCTTCACGGTAATGCACAAAATATCAGTGCTCATATCAATAGTGTCTTTTGGTTACCACATGCCGGATTCAATGTTTTTTTATTTGATTATCAAGGTTATGGTCAATCGGAAGGAGAACCGAGCTTAACGGGAGTACAACACGATTTTCATGCCGCACTAAAATGGTTAATTGATAATCCGGATATCGATAATCAAAAATTAATCGTTTTTGGACAAAGTTTAGGAGCTGCAATTGCGCTCAACGCACTATCTGAATCACATTACAAAAATACCATTCGCGGTATGATTTCTGATAGTAGCTTCACCAGTTATCGGGACATCACCCGAGATGTACTGGATAATTTTTGGCTTACCTGGGCTTTTCAATGGCCACTGTCGTTTACCATATCGGATGATTACCCTCCGATTGAAGCAATGCCTAAAATTACCCCTGTACCATTATTGCTGATACACAGCAGGCAAGATGAGGTTATACCCTATTCACATGGAGTAGCATTGTATGAAGCGGCTAAAGAACCAAAACTATTTTGGACTTTAAAAGACAGTAAACACATCCAAATATTTTTAGTTGAAGCTAATCGTAAGAGATTTGTTAAATATTTAATGTCTATGTTGCAAAATAAATTCCCAATCATTGAATAAGAATAAAAGGAATAATTACTCATTTCGAAATATATACCCTAATATCGATAATCTGCTAAAAATCACATTAATATCCAAT
>JBGMQW010000287.1:0-3637 GCA_048060815.1 Thiohalomonadales bacterium
ATAATTTACCTGGATACACAGTTATAAGTAGTCAGAAAAAGCGAAATGGAATGTATTTGATTATTGGAATGGGGGAAAATGGAGAATCAGTAATTTGGTTATCAAATGCTAAAAGTGCAACGAATAAAACAGGTCGTGTATTATATGTAGTCGGAAAAGCAAAAGCCTACTCAAAACCCTGGGTTGCCCCTGATGGCTATTAAAAGAAACAATTAAAGCTGGTGTTTTATTAATTCCTATGGAAGAACTACCCACCTTTGTTGATAGAATGTAAGTTAGTGATGAAGTTGAAAAATTTTATCAACAAAAAAAATTGGAACTGCTGTACTAGCTGACGATAATGTACGGGAAATATTTTATCTTAATTAATAATGACTACAAATGATCTTTAAAAATAATAACTTTTACACATTGTTATCTGTAATTTTAATAGTTATTTTAAGTTCATCGTGCGCTACTGTAAATTCAATTCCTAAGTATTCAGTGGAATTAAATTCCAGGGTTGGATATTGTATTTTTGTAGATGGTGTATTTTTTGGAAAATATATATTCCCACAAGGGAGTCACTGTGGTGGTTTAAGTAGTGCTACACTTGAAAATGTCCCAATACCTAATGAAGCTGTGATTACATGGAAAAAACAAGTTCACTATACAAAATATAAAGATCAAATACCACATCGAGTAGTTGTGTCCATTCCTAAACCATTGCCAGCTAAAAAAAGTAGTGAGCGTTATGTTTTCCAATTTACAATAAATAAAGATCAAACAGTTTCATTAAAAATAAGTATACGATAACAGTATGAATCCTATGGAATTTGATTACGAATTTATATTAACATCGACTGATAAAATTAAAATTGGTAATGATATTACCATCACCGCAATTCGATTAAATCACAATGAAACGCATATCGGATGTGATGCACCAAAACATATTGAAATCCTTAGGCAAGAACTAATAGAAAAAATCAACCTGGTCAAATTGAAACCGTAACATCCTGTTACAAAATAAAATTTCACTTAACAATTATTCCGCAATAACCGCATATTTAAGTATTCGTATTACGGTAGAATAATAAAATGAAATCGCTCCTTGAAATTAAGAATCTTACCAAAAAATATGCTTCAGAAACGGTTGTAGACAACGTTTCATTTGCAATTGATGAAGGTGTCTGTTTTGGAATATTAGGCCCAAATGGTGCCGGTAAAACCACCACGATTGAGATTATCGAAGGCATCACTAATGCAAACTCAGGTGAGATTTTATATTGTGGCAAAAAAGTTGATGCTGATTTTAAAGAAGTCTCAGGGATACAATTTCAATCAACCGCGTTACAGGATTTTTTAACGGTAAAAGAAACCTTAATGTTATTTAAAAACCTGTATAAAAAAACTGCTGATGTTGATGAGCTTGTTGAATTGTGTGCCTTAACCGAATACCTGGATCGCGATAATCAAAAACTCTCCGGTGGTCAACGTCAGCGATTATTACTCGCAATAGCCTTAATTAATGATCCAAAAGTGATATTTCTGGATGAGCCTACCACCGGGCTGGATCCACAAGCGCGGCGTAATTTCTGGGATTTAGTGCAGACCATTAAAGCTAAGAACAAGACCATTATTTTAACAACACACTATATGGAAGAAGCATCTTATTTATGCGATGAGATAATCATAATGGATAAAGGCACTATCATCGCTCAAGGTACCCCCCGAGCGCTATTAAGTGAACACTTCGATGATATTTTATTACAACTACCCGAACAGGATTTTACTATTGATGCTGATAACCATGGCTTAAAAATATCAAAACAAGATAACTTTGTAACCATTCATACCGATAATGTACATCAAACAATTATGTTACTCGAACAACAAAAAGTCAGTCTGGCACGTTTGGAAATACGGTCGCGTAATCTTGATGATTTATTTATCGAGCTCACCGGCAAAGAGATAAGACAATAATGAAACGATTCCTTGCTGTATTACATGCTCGTAATATCGAATTTTTTCGAGACAAAACTGCGCTCGCCTGGAGTGTGTTGTTGCCATTCTTTTTAGTATTCGGTTTCGCTTTTATTTTTGATGAAGGGGGTACTGATGTTTATAAAGTGGGTGTTTATGGTGAAATGTCTAAACAACAGGATGCATTTTATTCGGTTAAGCACATCGAATTTATTACGGTAACCAATTTAGAGCAAGCCATTAATAAAGTACGCCACCATCAGCTTGATATGGTGATCAATACCCGAAAAAATAATATTTACTGGATCAATGCTCAATCGACTAACGGTTATCTGGTTGAGCGTTTGATGTGGGCATCGCGCTCCAATAACCAGACACAACAAGCATTACGACAAACGGTTGATGGCCGTGAAATTCGTTATGTCGACTGGGTGTTGCCGGGGATTTTAGGCATGAACATGATGTTTGGTAGCCTGTTTGGTGTTGGTTTTGTATTAGTTCGTTATCGCAAAAATGGGGTTTTAAAACGTTTAAAAGCCACGCCACTAACCGCATTTGAGTTTTTGTGCGCGCAGGTAGCGTCACGCTTATTTCTGGTTTCAATTGTGTCTACCGGTGTTTATGCGGTTTGCGATTGGGTGTTTGATATTTTTGTGGTGGGTTCTTATCTTAATATGTTCATTGTTTTTATGCTCGGCACGGTATCATTAATCGCTTTAGGCTTAATGATGGCAACCCGTATTAAAAGTGAAGAATTGGCCAATGGGGTATTAAACCTGTTGTCATTTCCTATGATTATTTTATCTGGGGTGTGGTTTTCATTAGAAGGTGCGCACCCTTATGTTATTGCCATTTCAAAGCTCCTGCCGTTAACTCACATGCTCGATGCCATACGCGCCATCATGACTGATGGTGCCACACTGATGGATGTTAGTAACCAATTGATTATATTAGTTATTATGAGTGTCGTGTTTTTAACGATTGGAACATTGGCATTTAAGTGGGATTAATCGAGCATTTAGATCTGGCATCATACGCCACCTTGACTTGTACACAGGTTGTGCATACACTTGATGTATGAACATCGAATGGGATCCACGGAAGGCTCTTGAGAATGTGCGCAAACATAATGTTGATTTCGCAGATGCTGTAATTTCCTTAGAAGATGATTTCGCATTAACCATTGAAGATACGGATAACAACGAGCAGCGTTTTAAAACACTGGGTATGGGACCTAATTTAAAAATACTTTTTGTTGTTTATGCTTATAGCGAAGACGATGTTATTAGAATTATTTCAGCTCGAAATGCTGATCCGGGTGAAACAAAATACTATTACCAGGGATTACCGATATGAATGATGATTTTACGACAGGAAAAAGAGGAGCGGTTTTAAAATCAGATCCAAATAAAATTCGTATTACAATACGTTTAGATGGTGATATCATCGAACACTTTAAAAACCAGGTTCATTCTTCGGGCGGTGGTAATTATCAAACTCTTATAAATGACGCATTGCGAGATTATATTCACGAGCGTAACGAATCGCTTGAAGAAACCATACGTAAAGTGATTCGTGAAGAATTAAAACAAGTCAGTTAAAAACAGAGTATTGCTTATGTTAATGTCAACAAACACAAAGGACAGCGCTGCAATCAATAAAATGCGCGTTG
>JBGMQW010000288.1:0-1186 GCA_048060815.1 Thiohalomonadales bacterium
TCTCTGTTTTATCTATATAGTAACGGGACAGCAGTGATAAATTATATATTTGTGTCATAAAAAATTCATATTATTTAAATACATATTTCATATATTTACCTTATTCTTTAGTTTAATCAAAGGAGGAATATCGATGAAAGTGTTAATAAAAGAAATGAATGATGGAACAGCCGTAATTGAGACACAATATGGACAACAAATCTCATATTTTAAGAACGTTACTGAGGCGCAATTAGCATATGTCGAATGGTATCGTAATAACGACGATATAAGTGATTATAATGATGATAATTATTATCTAATGTAATAATTTCTATTCAACTGGAAATGCAATCATATGATCTGCTGCTAAACTTAACCGGACTTTGTCACCTACAAAATGGTCAAAATGACTTGGAAATAAAGACATTACTTCAGTTCCGGTAGATAAGCGGATAGTATATAAGATTTCTGCACCTTTAAAAGCGCGTTGAGTTATTTCACCAACCAGGTTACCGTGTAGATCCGAAATAACATCATCGGGGCGTAATAATAGCTGCAGTTTGCTTCCACGCTCCCAGTTATAACCACGATCTCCTTTAACAATTCCAATTTCTGTTTCTATTTGATTAGGTGATAACAAAGTTCCTTTGAGCATTACACCTTGTCCAATAAAATCAGCTACGAAAGGGTTTGCAGGTTCATGGTATAAATTGTAGGCAGTATCCCATTGCTGGATTTCTCCGTTTTTCATAACGCCAATTACATCCGCCATTGCAAATGCTTCATGTTGATCATGTGTTACCATAATAGCAGTAACACCTTGTTCTTTTAAAATGTTGCGTATCTCCTGACTTAATGATTCTCGCATTTCAACATCAAGGTTAGAAAAAGGTTCATCCATTAAAATTATATCTGGCATTGGTGCTAGTGCTCGTGCCAGGGCAACTCGTTGTTGTTGACCACCCGATAGTTCGTGTGGGTAACGATTACCTAAACCTTTGAGATCAACAATTGCGAGCATTTTATCTGTTGTTTCAGATTTTTCTTGTCTGGATTGTTTACGTAAACCAAAACAAATATTGTCGCATATCGTCATATGAGGAAATAAAGCATAATCCTGAAATACCATCCCAATTTTTCGTTTCTCCGGAGCAAGCTCAAAACCCGGTCGAGAGATGATATTTCCTTGAATTGCGATTTCACC
>JBGMQW010000288.1:1286-3628 GCA_048060815.1 Thiohalomonadales bacterium
AAATGAAATTATTTACTGTTGTCAACTGGCCAATATTTTTTAGCAATTTCAGGATCCTTCTTTAAACCAAAATAACCTTTAGTGTAACCTAGATATAATGCTCGGCTTGATTCTTCATAACCTTTTTTAGCGGCTAACCGCCATAATTTAACAGCTTCTTCATTATTCACACCAGTACCCATACCGTAGGCATACATTACTGCAAGATTATGTTGTGCTTCGGTTAAACCTTGTGCTGCTGCACGTTGCCACCATATAACAGCATCTTTATTGGATCGTGAAATACCTTGAGCTAAACGAAACATCATACCTGCATTATATTGTGCTTCAGCATGCCCTTGTTTTGCAGCAGCAAGAAAAGAAAATAAAGCTTTTCTGTGGTCGTGTGTTACGCCTTTACCATTTTTAAGCAGTAACCCGATATTATATTGTGCATCGGCATTACCGGCGTCTGCCAGTGGCTTCCAGATTTTGTATGCTTGTTTATAATTTTTCTTCTCGAATGCCTTGAAACCATCACTAAGTGTATCTGTATGGCCTGAAATGGGTGGACTAATGATTATTATGAATAAAAATGCGTAAGATAAATACTTCATTAAATAGTTATAGCATTATTTTCAATACTATCTATATGTTATACCTATAAAAAGACCCACATCCCTGCGGGTCGAAACCTAGCATCCATGCCTGGGTCTAACAAGGAACTATTTAAAGCCTGTTATTTTTAAGATATCATCTGTTTCGTAATTTTCTACTTTATGCATCAAGCTATCATTACTATGTTGAATCGATACATAGGCTGTTTTTCCATCTGCACTAAATATAAAACCACTTGGCTCAGCCGAGCTGTCAATAACAGAAAATATTTTAATGCAACCATCACTTTTTATGTTTCGATCAGCGCCGTCTGGTAAACATGCAAAAATATCACCATTTGGATGATCTTCAACAACGTACAAATTACCTGTACCGGGCTGAAATGCCAGGTTATCAAATGAATTAAAATCTGTATCGCCTTCTATGAATCGATTAGTTATCACAGTTGAACTTTTATTTAGTGGGATATCATCTGTTGCACATATAATTTCTGCAAAATTTGATGCACTCTCGCGACCGGTGTTAGTCCAGCAGAAACGAGTACCGTCACCATTGTAAAGCGGGTCGTTATGCATATCTTCTGGGCGATAGTATCCGGTTGCTTCATAGCGTGCTGCATCTACTCTAGCCATTTTTGCATCAATTGATATCCAGCTTCCGTTACCAACTTCACAACCTTGACCCCATTGAGAATCAGTTAAACCGGGCTTTTTACACGCTATTTGCATGGCAAAAACATTTCCTTTGGCAAGTGGAGAATTTTCAAGTGAATTAATTCTGGAATTATCCAAATGTGGATTTTCAGGAATAAATTTAAAAATAGCACCACCATCACTATCCGGTAATCCATTACTGCCGGGTCTTAATTCATCACCGCTATACAGCACGCCAGAATTCATTACTGTGAATCCTTCCCATGCGGCAGTCGGTAAAGCATCTCTTTTTGCAATATTATCTGGATTAGAAATTTCACCGGTATTACGGTCAATCACATATTCATTATTAATCTCTAACGGATTAAGTATTTCATACGCTCCACCATCATTACTTTCTTCTGTCGCTAAAATAGTTCCCCATGATGTTGTTCTAATACCGTCACATCGATTCATTCCACGGAGTATTGTTTTAACAACGCCTGATTTTAGATTAATACTTTGTACAGATGGATTAAATTTATTTGGCGTTATGGTTTCACGTTCACCTTCAACACAGCTTATTATGTGTGTCGCATTTTTTGCATCAGGCCAAAATGTAAGCATATCGGTTTTATTACCTGCATCCCGTGTTAAATATTCAACGGTGAGCCCCTTTGCGGCAATAATTTGTTCATCTGCTGTTTGTTGTTCGGTACGAATTGCACCTGCAGTTACTGGAGCAGAATTTTTAATCACTTTATTTATTCCAAATAATATTTCAGATTTATTTTCGAGTAAGTGTTCTACTTCCTTACCAAAATCTATATTTTCATCTGCTGAGAGTGTATTAACATTGATACTCCACTGTGACAGAATACTTGTTGCTATCAATAAGGACATTAATACTGTGTTATTTAATAGCTGTGTATTTGATTTCATTTAATGTCTACCCTATATATTTTATATTTTGAGTTACCATTAAGAAATTTTACATACTTAATATGATAAAAATTGGACAGATATATGATCGTTATATGACAAATTAATGTTCAACCTGGATTCCGCAGTTGAACGCTATGCAGAGTAGTCTTAAGTGTTCGACTGGCGTAA
>JBGMQW010000289.1:0-3616 GCA_048060815.1 Thiohalomonadales bacterium
AATGTTCGTAACTTCATTAAACAAATGATTTTATCAAACTATGTAAATACCTTTGGTCAATCGATGTTGCATAAGCACCAACAACGCGTGCATAAAATAGCTATTGATGCTGATTTTACCTGCCCAAACCGGGATGGAACGATTGGTCGTGGTGGTTGTACTTTTTGTAATAACGTCTCCTTCAGCCCTAATGGACGAAAACCTGCTCCAATCAATAAACAAATTGATGCAGGTCGAAAAGTATTAATTAAACGAACCGGAGCAATAAAATACCTTGCTTACTTTCAGGCTTATACAAATACCTATGCCGATCCTCAAACTTTAAAAAATATTTACGATACTGCTTTATCAGAGCCCGATGTAATCGGGCTCTGTATTGGCACACGCCCAGATTGTGTACCCCCAGAAGTTTTAGATCTCCTAAGTGAATATCAAAATAAAGGTTATGAAATTTGGTTAGAGTTAGGACTGCAATCAAGTTATGACGAAACATTAAAGCGAGTGAATCGCGGGCACGATTACGCGACATACTGCAAAGCAATAAAAGCAGCACACAGCAGAAATTTATCCGTCTGTACTCATTTAATTATTGGCTTACCCGGTGAAAATAATTCACATGCAAAGATCAGTTTATTACGCGTCCTGGAACAAGGAGTTGAAGGCCTCAAACTTCATCCTTTACATGTTGTTAAAGGAACTCAACTGGCAAATGAATGGCGACGCGGAGAATACCAACCGCTTAGCTTAAAAGAATACGTTAGTACCGTTGCAGATTTAGTTGCATTAACCCCCAAAGAAATTATCTTCCATCGACTTACTGGTACTGCACAAAAAGATATTCTTCTGGCTCCCGAGTGGTGCTCACAAAAATGGAATGTTTTAAATGGCATAACAGCAGAGCTCAAACAACGCGGCCATAGTCAGGGAATAAAATATGGAGAACACAACTCATGGTCGCCGTAAAAAATAAAATTGAACTGGTCTGTCCAGCAGGTAGCTTACCTGCTTTACGAGCAGCAGTTGATAATGGAGCAAATGCTGTTTATATTGGTTTTCGCGATGCGACAAATGCACGAAATTTTCCCGGGTTAAATTTTAGTTTTGAAGAAGCACAAACCGGTATTAATTATGCACATAAACAAAATGCAAAAGTTTTATTAGCCTTAAATACTTTTCCTCAACCTGCTGATTGGCCAACTTGGACAAAGGCGATTGATAACGCAGCAAAGCTTGGCGTTGATGCCGTTATTCTCGCTGATCCCGGTTTAATGCGTTATGCCACCCGACACTATCCTCAATTACGCTTACATCTATCGGTACAAGCTTCTGCAACTAATAAACATGCAATTGGGTTTTTTAAAGATAACTTTAATATACAACGTGTTGTTTTGCCCCGTGTATTATCACTTTCTCAGGTGCGTAATGTTATTAATAATAGTCCTGTTGAAGTTGAAGTATTCGGCTTTGGCAGTTTATGTGTCATGGTTGAAGGTCGTTGTATATTGTCTTCGTACGTTACCGGTGAATCACCCAATTCATGTGGTGTATGTTCGCCAGCAAAAGCGGTTAAATGGGTAGAGACAGCTGAAGGCAGGCAATCACGATTAAACGGTATACTCATTGATCAATATAGCGCTGAAGAAAATGCAGGCTATCCTACTTTATGTAAAGGTCGTTTCCAGGTTGGTAAAAATACCTTTTATGCAATTGAAGAACCCACCAGTTTAAACACCTTACCTATCCTGCCTGAAATAATTAAAATGGGTGTTGCCGCCATTAAAGTTGAAGGACGCCAACGAAGTCCGTCCTATGTTGCACAAGTCACCCAGATATTAAGCGCAGCAATTGATTCATGTCATGCAGACCCGGAAAATTACACACCTAATCAGGAATGGATAGAAGGACTGGATCATGTCTCAGAAGGAAATTCTCATACATTAGGTGCGTACCATCGTCCGTGGCAGTAAAAGGAAATCATTATGAAACTTTCACTCGGCCCACTGCAATACTTTTGGTCAAAGGAAAAAATATTTTCTTTTTATGAACAAGTAGCAAAGCTGCCTGTTGATATTGTTTATTTGGGTGAAGTCGTCTGCTCCAAAAGACGGCAATTAAATTTTAATGACTGGTTAAAGATAGCTGAACAACTCACTGTTGCAGGTAAAGAAGTCATTCTATCCACAATGACTTTATTAGTTGCCGATTCTGAACTTGCTCAACTTAAAAAAATCTGCACAAATAAAAACTATGCTGTTGAAGCCAATGACACTTCTGCACTACACCTGCTGGTGAATAAACAAAATTATATTGCCGGCCCACACATCAATATGTATAACGCAGAAACACTCAAAGTATTGCATGATGCAGGGGCAAAACGTTGGGTGCTTCCACTTGAACTTTCAAAAAAAACACTTGTCGATTTACAAAATGAAAAACCTGAAGGATTAGAAACAGAAGTTTTTGTTTACGGTCATATTCCACTTTCATTTTCAGCACGCTGCTTTACCGCACGCGCTTTCAACCTACCCAAAGATCAATGTGATTTCCGTTGCGATCAATTTGATCACGGCATGCCTCTATACACACAAGACAAACAAAACTTATTTCTCATTAACGGAATTCAACTTCAATCAGGAACAGCATGTAACTTATTATCAGAAGTAGAAAGGCTGCGTCAGCTTAACATTGATGTATTACGAATTTCTCCACAAGATGAAAATATAGATTCAATCATCCAAGCCTTTAGAGTAAGTATAGATAATGATACTTTAGATATCGAATTACCCAGCCCGGAAAATGGCTGGTGTAATGGTTACTGGCATGGTCAGCCTGGTCTTGATTGGAAAAGTGTTTAGTTATAATTAATATTTAACCAGTAAACGATCACTCAAACTACGAATATGTTTCCCAGGTTCTAATCGTTCTATTAATGGTGCAATACGTGTAGCTAAAGTATCCCCTAAAATTGATTTCAAATATATTGTTGTATCAAAATCCATCGCATCGATAAGATTTTTAATATATAAACCATCTTCCGTATTACCTTCAAGACTTAAGTGACGTGAAAAAAACAGACTATCGGGATCTTCATTACCTGTTGCAAGCAATAAAAACGTTTTTAAATCACCCTGAATGTGAACATCAGCCACTGTATTTGATCTTGCATCATCAATTAATTGATGATCTCGAATAATAAACTTCCAGCAGTTCCCTGTATTCTTAATCGTAAATTGCAGGCGTTTACCTTCCATGAAATCCAGTCGTGAAGTAATTGCCTGACCTTTCATTATGTGGACACCCAAACGACTTATTAAATGGGTGTGAACCTTATCAGGTACAAAACGAAGAAAATGGCTTAATGATTTCAGTACAAATGACATTTTATTAATCTCGATAACATAACCTTGTAAATATAGTTCAACTAATATGCTAGCGACATGATCTAGATCAATATCTCCTTAAAGGTATCAGAGACTGGGGGAGCCCACTAAAAGAGTACGTTCTTTTTTGACTATTTCGATTAATAGCTGTTTGTTTTGTTCAGGCACACCGTTTAATTCCTCAACCCGTTGAATATAGTTTTGCGTGCTTTCTGCCACCTCATCAATGAGTGTCT
>JBGMQW010000290.1:0-3605 GCA_048060815.1 Thiohalomonadales bacterium
ATTGTTGACATTCATCAATTTATGGGCAACACTCCAGGTAACATTCATTACCAGGGAAGATTTAAAATGAGCAATATTTCGCGCATAAAAAAAGTGAGTCATAAATTTCGAGTCATGTTCAGTGTTCTAGTGATTCTTATTCCAATTGCTGATGTACTGTTTTGGGTAATGTTTAATGATCTACCACGTGGTGAAAACATAATTCTCACTGAAATGGACTCAAACTTTGATCTACAAACACGGATATTATTATTTGCTGCAGGTTTAGTTTCTACTGGTGTCGCAATTTATGGGGTACTTACTTTGGCTCGATTGTTTCATCTTTATGAAAAGGGTATTGTTTTTTCAGCGGATAACGTAAGATACTACCGCAATCTTGGTTTTTGTATCATAGGCTGGATGATAACATCGTTCCTCGCCGAACCTCTTAATAGTCTAATAATCTCAAGAAATAATCCTGTTGGTGAACATTATATTACGGTTGGTTTTGATCAATTCGATTTATTTTCTCTTATTATCGGTTCAATTGTAGTTCTCATTTCATGGGTGATGGACGAAGGTCGAAAATTAGAAGATCAACAAGTATATACTATATAAAAATATGAGTATCGTAATTAATCTTGATGTGATTTTAGCTAAACGAAAAATGAAATCAATAGAGTTAGCAAAACTTATTGGTATCACAGAACAGAATCTTTCTATCCTGAAAACTGGCAAAGCTAAAGCCATTCGGGTATCAACGCTGAATGCTATTTGTAAACATTTAAAATGCCAGCCAGGTGATATTCTTGAGTTTCAAGACTTAGAAAATACTGAATAATATAAATACCTAATATCACTGCTGTCCCGTTAACTTTTTAGCGGGCACAAAAGTAAGGATATGGAATTGGTGTAGCCTACTAAAGGCCGTCTGCTTCCAGTGATGTTTAAAAGATTCTGGTTCTCAATTTTTACGGAATATAATTAAAGCAGGCTACTTATTCTTTACCCTGACAAGCAAACCAACGTTCCATATAAGCTTTGGCGTTATTCTAGTTGTGTCAAAAAATGCTTAAATCTTAAAATAATATTAATATTTTTAGTACTTAAATTACAAAAAAACGAAAGTAGGGTTAATTTATTATAGCAGATATGGGGCATTCTTAAGTTATTTAATAAACAACCAGCCATCATTAAATAGGTTATTTGCTATGAACTCCGCTTTTTTCTTTATTTTATCATTTCACTTCTTGACGTTATTAATAGTCAGTGCTAATTTGTAGCTTGCGGGTTAGTATTTATAATAAATAACAAAACTCATCCAATTTGGAGTCCTTATAAAATGAAATTTCATACTGCAATAAAGTTACCAGTCATAATCTTGTTGGTGAATGGTTTGGTGATAGGTTGTTCAAGTACCACAAACGAACCATCTGTAGAAGAGCCCGTACAAAGTGCACCTGTTGAGGCTGCTTCCGCACCAAAACCGCAACCGGTTGTTGAGCAACCATCAGAGTCGTCTTACACAGTTTCACAAGGTGATAATCTCTGGGATATTTCTGCAAAACCAGATGTTTATAACAACCCTTATCAATGGCCATTAATATATAAGAAGAACAATAATTCTATTAAAGATGCTGATTTGATTTATCCTGGTCAAGAACTCAGTATCGACAGTAACCCATCTTCTGTTGATGTTAACAATGCCGTAAAACATGCAAAAACTCGCGGTAGCTGGACAATCGGTGTAACAGAAGATTCTGATCAAGCATATCTTGCACAGTAATTACAGTTTAAAATTAAGGAAATCAAGGGGTTAGAAACCTTGATTTGGCTTGATATCTTCGCACCCTGTTGCCACAATCACCCATTGTATATTTTGTACAACTTACCGAAGTGATTTAATTCAAGTCGAGGCATTGAAGTATTTAATGGCACGGTTTATTAAATGGGTTCCTTTTACTACTCTATCATTAATAATAATATATATAGTTGTCTCGGAGTCTGGTTGGTCTTTTTATTATACCGGTTGCGATGTAACACCAGCTCCGTATCTGTTTCTAAAATCGCTTCATAATATTAAACACATATTAGTCTATGGAATTCTATTTTTGACATGTGTCTGGAATTTTAGAAGTTTTCCCATACTCAAAGCATCTTCTACAGTCATGGTATTTTCATTATTGATCGAACTTGTTCAGATCTACGTACCAGGAGGGCATTGTCGGGTATATGATATGTTATCAAATGCTATCGGAGTTATTTTGGCATCACTTGTATTCTTGATAGTCCTGCGAATTTCGGGTGAGCGAGGAACGTAAACTGGGTTATTGAGTTTTTATATCACATCCCAGTTTAAGAATATTAGCCGCCAAGACTCCAGGAACGCTAAGTTAATTAATAACTTTTCAAGGAATCTAATCGCACTTTAGAACTCCTACGTCATTCATTAAGTGTTATTTCACTTCGCTCAGGTCATCCTTCGTAAGAATAGTATACGGTATTAAAGCTTGTCTATTTATTCATAAAAAATGTTTTTGCTGAGATGTTGACTTATGTTTTATGCCATTTCAAATTTAACCCTGTTGGTTATTTCTTTTGAATCAAAACGAATGGATTCCACACAATGTTAAGGGGCGATGTTACAAATACTTACAATTTTAAATCAATCATAGTTTATAATAGATCCATCAATTTTAAATAAAATACCTTCATGCTATAAAATACAGATGTAAACCTTTTAAACTTGAAGCTTGTAATTAATTAAACAATATAGAGAATCTAAAATGAAAACTCAGGAACCAACAAACATTTTTAGTCAAAATAATGCAGCTTCTTTTGATAAGCAAAGAGAAAAACTCGCTCCACTAAAGGACGCTCTTCATTTATGTATTCGCATGTTACTTTCAAAATTACCTTCTGATGCAAGAGTGCTTTGTGTAGGTGTTGGAACAGGATCAGAACTTATTTATCTTGCATTAGCATTTCCGCACTGGCAATTTACTGTGGTAGAGCCTGCTTCAGCAATGCTTGACCTGTGCCGTAACCGTGCGAATGAAAGTGGTATTTCTAAACGTTGTACTTTTCATGAAGGTTATCTGGAATCACTCCCGGACTCAGGTGCTTTTGATGTAGCAACTAGTATTTTAGTTTCTCACTTTTTAGTTAATCCTGAAGATCGAACCAGGTATTTCTCTGAAATTGCATTAAGGCTTATCCCTGGTGCTTACCTGATAAATGCAGATTTAGCTTCTGATATGTCTACTTTTGAGTATAAAAGTCTTTTAAAAGTTTGGTTGACTATGCATGAATATGCTGGCATGCCAGTAAACATTGATTCTTTTGGTCATCGCGTGGCTATATTACCAATAGAAGAAGTTAAATCAATTATTGCCGGAAGTGGTTTTGATACTCCAGTATTATTCTTTCAAACTCTCTTGATTCATGCCTGGTTTTCAAAGGTCAATTCTGCTAGATAATTATTTAATTCAATCACTATTTTATTATAAAACTTTATACCGCTAAATACATACATCAAAATTTATTTCATACTACGTATTCTAAAATCATTAAATCGCGATAGTCTTTTTTACAATTCATCATATGCTGTATACAGAATATAAGGA
>JBGMQW010000291.1:0-3550 GCA_048060815.1 Thiohalomonadales bacterium
CTGATAAATGGCTTACTGACTGTTGTCGGGATTGAATGCAATTGACTTTTGCTCTTACCATCGCGCGATAAACAAGATAAAATCGTAATAAAGCAATACCGGCATAGTCGCCAGTATATTCCAAATAAGTATTTAAAAAAGACCATGCTAAATTCTGATGATTTCGTACATCAAGATCCATCACGATAAAAGCAATTTCACTAATAACATCGATCCACCGAAGATTATCATCAAACTCAAGGCAATCAAAAATTAATAATTGGTCCTGCCAATAAGCGATATTTCGTAAATGCATATCACCATGACATTCGCGAATAAAGTTTTTATTTTTTCGCAAAAAGAAATCATTTTCATAGTGTTTGCAGAAAGATTTACTCCACTTATATATCGCCTCTAACTTATCTATATCAAATACAAAATCCGTTTGTTGTTTAATTTGTTTAAAATTTTCAAAGACAGTTGTATTAATTATTTCCGGGTTACCATATACCGCTTGCCTATCTGCGGTTTTGCAACTACTGTGAAAATTTCCGATAGTTTTAGCGAGTGTATCAATGTGAGCTTTAGTGAGTTGTCCCTGTTCTAACAAACGATCAAATTGCGCGTGCTGTGGAAATTGACGCATTTTAACAGCATATTCAATAACACTTCCGTTACCATTAATTTGTGGTTTGTGTTTTGAGTCATTAATAGTAACAACGGCTAAATATAACTGTGGTGCGAGACGTGAGTTAAGTCGGAGTTCTTCATTACAGTAAAAATGGCGATTTTTTAATGTTGAAAAATCGAGAAATCCGAGGTTGATTGGTTTTTTTATTTTATAGGCATATTTTCCAGTGAGTATTACCCAGGATATATGGGTTTCGATTAATTCAATTTTATCCGTTACATGATCATATGCCGCCTTATCAAGTAATGCTGTAATTAGCTGATTATGTTTTTTGCTAGCCATAGTCCATCACCATTCCGGACAACGAAACATTTTACATTTCTATCTAAATAATAGCGCATTATTAGTCAACGTTTAGTCGAATAGTGAAAATAACGAGTAATATGGCGTAGAAAGACCTTACCTACTAACGCCAATTCAGGTGTAAAATAGACAAATGAAAAAAATTATATTCTGGTTATTCATTATCGCAATTCCATTTGTGAGTTGGAGTATTTTTACTTTTAGTTCATGGGAACTGGTTCCATTTATCATCCAACAAATATACTACATACCTTTGTCCTGGCTTGGTAAACCTTTTTTTCTTCCCAGTCAGGAAGTCGGATTTTGGGTAACAGGTTATGGTAGAGGCCTCGGTGTAATTATTTATTCACTATTTTATTGGGGGCTGTGGTATGGCTATACCAAAATTAAATCAAATAACAAGGTACTTTAAACATACTGAGCACCAATTGAGCACCAAGTATTACTTAAGACCGCTCTGAAGCATTTAACTGCGGAATCTGGTTAAACAAATCAAATTTTCCCCAATTCAATAAGCAATAAGTGCAGGTTTATTGCAGTCACATTATTTAGTGTATTTGAGTATTTGGTGTTTTGATGCTATGATGTTAATGTGTAAATTAAAAAATACGATGTTATGAGCCGTTTAACCATTACAGTTAGTGATGAAATACATCAGGCCTTAAAAGAAACAGCCGCAAGAACGGGCCGCACTATTGGAACTATTGTCGAAGAAAGTTTGCGTTTACGTGGAATTAGACCCATGAGCAGTGCTAAAGATCTTGTCGTAAAAGCAAGAGCTAACGCAGCACTAACTGAAGCAGACGCACGCGCGATTTCGTTAGCGGAAACGCAGCAATCACGACAAAAATGACCGAACGTGTTTTTATTATAGACACCAATGTATTTATCTCAGGATTGTTAAGTTCGGAAATCAATAGCCCAACTGTTCGAATACTTGATGCCATGCTTCGAGGTACTATTTTGTATGTGCTATCCCCAGCATTACTAAAAGAATATCAATTGGTATTACTGCGGCCTAAAATTGTTAAATTACACCAACTAACCGGGGATGAAGCAGAGCAGTTACTGAGTGAAATTGTAGCCAACGCGATCTGGCGAGAACCCACATCAAAACATCAAGCACCTGATAATGGCGATGACCATCTCTGGTGTTTATTACACCAAACCGATGACACCGTTTTAATAACAGGAGATCAGTTGTTAATTAACAAACCACCATTCGGTAAGTCAGTTATTAAACCGGCAACATATTTAGAATTATATTCTTAGGTGAACACTGTTTATTCACTATCTATGTTAGCAGGGGTGCAAATCTCATCATTAATTTAAAAGCCCTTTTAGTTTGTTTTTGAGTTTTTGTTTTTCTTTATTTAATTTGTCGTCGGACTTGGATTTAAGTTTGGCCTTTTCTTGCTCAACTTTTGAATCAAGTTCAGCTTTGAGTTTATCAAGTTCGACATCGATGCCTTTTCGTTTAACGTCTTTTTTAGCGTGGTCGATGAGACGATTCATAATTTCTTTTGTGAGTTCAGCGGGTGTTGCGCCATTTTTACCACCAAGACCAGTCATCTTGAAGTTGGATAATTTTAATTTATATTCTTTATTGTCGAGTGGTATCAGTTTTACCTTAATTTCACCGTCAGCAAAAACCAGACGGCGAATAATAAGCCGAGGTTCGGTTGCTTTGGAGTCGCTATTACTAGCAGAAGCTTTTTTTTCAACACCCGGTTTGGTGTTAGGCGTAGTGCCGATAATAGTCTTTTTCAGCTCGTTAAGGTTGGTTTTATTATCCGCATTAACCTCAACAAACACTTGAGGTTTTCGCACGGTAATTTCGCTTATAACATAGGGTTGCTGTTTTAGAGATTTAATATCAATCCCGGTTGTGATCTCCCCCAGAGAAAAAGCATAGGCTGTTTCAAACCCGTCAGGATTCGCAATGGTTAGACCTTTTATTGTACCAAGCCCTTCGGTCAGTTTTATCTGCACCTTTTTAACCCGCACAGCAGTATGAGTGACAGCGCTTCCTTGTGATTCGATTACAGATTTTACTAAGGTATCAAGATTGCTTAATAAATAATAAGTACCTGCCGCAATAGCAAGAATAATAACTAAAATAAGACCAAAAATTCCTTTTTTCATGAGGTGCCAATACCTTTTAACAGTTTGTAATAAAATATGAATGGTTGTTCCGTTTTTTATTCTACAACGTTTCAACAAAATTGTATAAAAATATTTTAAGTAGGATCAGACTCGATATAATTACTTGTACTTCACTTCAAATTCAGGCTGAATCCTTGAACACTTAGAGGATGCCCTATGAAATTAATCCTAAACGATGCAAAAACTATGATTGCAGTGATTATTTGTATCATAGGTCAGAAAAGTTGAAAACCAGTTATTCGTTATACAATAAGATTGCCCCTATTTTTTCATAAAAATATTATTGTAATAATTCGATATAACTAAAAATATTATAATAGACCAGAATTATAGTCTATTCAATTGATGTTTCCGGAATAGACCAGTATACTAGTCATATAATCAGAGGATATAGCAATGTTAAAAGAAATC
>JBGMQW010000292.1:0-3544 GCA_048060815.1 Thiohalomonadales bacterium
TCTCAAAGAAGTCGTTAAAATGAACACACTTGAAAAATTCGCTTTAAGTGTTGAAAAAAATACCATGAAAGTATTTGGCAAAAATATTAAAATCCTCGATGCCGCCGGTGCTGCTTTAGCAGGAGCCAGTGCCATCATGTCCACCTGGGATATGACCGATGCTATATTGGCCGACGATGATGATGCCGCTGTCGCCTATGGTGTACAAGCACTGGCCATGGCGGGTCTGTCCATCACCAGTTTTGTCGAAGCCGGTGCCATATCCCTCAGTTTAGGACCGGTTGGTTGGGCATTTTTAGCCGTGGGACTTCTTGCCGGAATTTTCGCCATTATATTAACCGATAGTGAAATCGAAAAATGGACCAAACACAGCCCGTTTGCAAAAACCGTCGAAGATCGTTGTTTTGCCAATTTTGGTACAGCGTCAATTGATGAAGACGGCAATGACATTCAAATATGCAAACCCCACGCAACGTTAGAAGCCTTAATGAGTATGTTGATGAAACCCGGTGTCACACTCAAAAAAGGTAAAAAGGAGAATCAGGTGGTGGTTGAATTGATTGCACCCGGTTTTGAAGTGGGTAAAAGCACCCTGGAAATTTACACCACCATTCAAAAACGCTATTCCCGGGCCACCACCAACAAAGATAAATACCAGCAACCGGCGACACCCAGTTTAGCTGAAATTATCGAAAACAAACTTGGCATCGCAATTGGCATTAAATACACCTATGATATTCCCACTGATGGACGCTATGAAGTGTATACCCGTGCCCGCCACATTACCGCCGAACAAATTTATCTTCCCAAACAAACCAAAGTAACCGTGGTAAAACAAATTGACAGTAAACTGGTTCCAGGAAAACGAATTGCCGATCCAACCCAAAAACCAATCGTATCGACGACCTCATCACTCGACATCCATCCAAATGATCCAAACTGGGTGTATAGTAAACCCTTTAATTTAACGATGAAAGCTTGATGTATGAATCCAACTACTTATTACGAAACCACGGCGTTTGACAGTAGCAATCCAGTTGCGCAAAAAACCGCACCTGAACTAGAGTCGTTGTCGTTTGTCGAAAAGTCAGCCAAGGCTCACGCGTTAAGTGGTCGTGGCTTGCAATGTCGGGAATACACTGCTGTGCAAGATATGGATGTAGTGAGTGTATTAAATAATAATAGTTTGAGCGATATTGCAGAAACGGATCCATTAGGGCAGGAGGAAACAACTTGGCGAGGGTATAAAAATCCTCGGGTGAAAGTTGAGGTAATTACAATGCTTGCTGCAATAGTTGCTGTAATTGGTGGTAGTGGTTCTGTACTTTTAGGCTTCATAATTGATTTTGATGAAACTTGGCTTTATACAGTTTTAATTTGGTTAGTATTCCCCTTCTTCATTTATAAACTCGGTAAAACTGCCCTCAAAAAAAACTGGGTAAAAGACAACCACAACACCCTGATCAACCGCCGTACCGGACTAGTCACCTTCACCTGGAAACGCAAACGTGTCTCCTATCCGTTTGCTGAATTTGATCCAACCTTGCAGTCGATAGTAGGTCGCTCAGGCTTGGTCAGTTATCACCTGGTATTAATGCACCGCTACACCGGCCAGTTTTGCCGTGAACCTGGTGGCGAATATGATCAATGGAAAGTTGAACTCTATTGGGAAGAACTACAACACTTTATGGATATCTCCAAACCACTGCCCGATGTCCCCAAGTTCGAAGCCTTTCGCCACAAAGATCCCGTCACCAAAGCCTGGGATGAAACTAACCAACGCCCCAAAGACTATTGGAAAAGTATCTATACTGGCAAGGCAGAAAAAATGAAAGAAAAATCAGTACAACATGCACAACATTTTCCTTTCGGAAAAACCCGCGAACAAGCAATTAGTTTGGGGTGGCAACCGTCGGGTATTGGTGAAGGCTGGCAACCGAAACTGACTTCAGATTAAAAATGTACTACGAAACTACCACCTTTGTCAGCTGTGGTAGTGGGTCATTTAACTTACTTTGTTTTGCTTTGCGGCTAAAAATATTTTATTAAATCAAATGGACTTACAGAAATCATCAAGTTGATCGACCAGTTTCGACGTTTCCTTAAATTCTTCATTACGGCAGCACAGGTTAATTTTAGCACAAATCTCGGTTATTTCCGGTAAGCCAAATGGTGTTCCAAGACTTTTTAATTTATGTGTTTCTTCTTCCAGTTTCTTCCAGGAACGCTGCTCTTTTAACACCAGAATTTTTGCTATTCTATCGGGTAACTCATTTAAAAATTTATCAGTTAACTTTTGAAGTTTATTTACTTTTTTAACTACCGTAGTAGATTGTTTACTGTGGGATAAATATTTGTAGAGTACTTGATTAAAGCGAATTATATCAATGGGTTTAGTCAGAAACTCATTTGCACCAGCATCAATACATTTTTTAAAATCAGATTTCATGGCGTTTGCCGTTAAAAAAATAATGGGAGTTTCTTTGACAGTTTCTCTAATTCTTTTAGTTGCTTCAATACCATCCATTTCAGGCATTTGCATGTCCATTAATATTAAATCGAATTTTTGTGAGCTACATATATTTACCGCTTGAACACCATTTTCAACAATGGTGATATTAGCTCCGGTTTCGGTAACGTACATTTCTATTAATTTTTGATTATCAACTGTGTCTTCAGCCAGTAATATTCGAGCAGATAGTTTTTTACAGGGGTCAATTTCAGAATTTTCTTTTTGTGTTGATATGTTTTCAAGCGAATAAACCAAATTATCATCTGTTATTTTACCAGTGCTTATAGTAAAACTAAATTTGCTGCCGCGATCTGGTATGGATTCAACTAGTATATTTCCACCCAATATTTGAACGAGTTGTTTGCAAATATTTAATCCAAGACCTGAACCACCAAACTTACGTGTGGTACTAGAGTCAGCCTGAGTGAACGAATTAAATATTTTATTCTGTTGTTCCGGTGATAATCCAATTCCAGTATCTATAATATCAAATATCATTTTTTCTGTTTTTTTATCAAAGGAAACATTAATTTTAATACCGCCTTTTTCTGTAAACTTAATGGCATTACTGGTTAAATTATACAATATTTGTTTTAAATGTACTGGATCTGTTATTATTTTCTCGGGTAATGGAAAAGCATAATTTATTTTAAAGTTAAGTTTTTTTTCTTTTGCGTTAATTTCGATTGCGGATTGTAAATCGTTAAGAACAGTAAATAGAGACGTTGAAAGTATTTCAATATCCAGTTGACCAGCCTCTATTTTTGTAATATCCAAAACATCGTTTATGAGCTGTAATAAATGTTGGCCATTACGATGGATGCTCTCAATACACGACGTTGATTTATCGGTATCTAAATTAGCTTTGCGTAATATACCTGAAAAGCCAATAATAGCTGCCAGAGGTGACCTGATTTCATGACTCATCGTTGCTAAAAACATGGTTTTCGCCTGGTTTGCTTGCTCGGCAATAAGGCGTTGTTTGATCACTGCAGTCTCTGTTGTAGTTACACGGCGTGTAATATAAAAGGT
>JBGMQW010000293.1:0-3540 GCA_048060815.1 Thiohalomonadales bacterium
TCCATATCCAGTATGGCCCATGCCAGTATTTTTTATCTTGGTGGCATCGACAGTTCGTTTTGCCACATTGTTTGTATCCCCCTGTGACAGGATACTTGTCGCCTCTTTATTTTAAATCAATTAAACTAAAGAGGCAAAAAAATGAACAAAAAGTTTACGCAAGGCTTTAAAGAACAAGCCGTCCAAAAGGCATTAACACGAGGTTCAAAGAACTTAGATAGAGTAGCCCAAGAGCTAAGTGTTGGCTATTCAACGTTACAAAAATGGATAAGAGACTATAAGACAGTGCCCCCTAAAAACAAAAAAAATAAACGCCCCCAGGATTGGACACGAGAACAGCAATTCCAGGCCATAATCGATACGGGAGGGTTAGACATAGAACACCTCAGTGAGTATTGCCGCGAAAAAGGACTGTATCCCCATCAGCTCGATGAATGGCGTTTAAATTTCCTGGAAGTGGATACCGAGGTTGCTAAAAGCAGCAAACTCGAACTAAAAAATTTAAAAAAAGAAAACGCCATCTTACAAAAAGAACTACGTCGAAAAGAAAAAGCACTGGCAGAAACAGCCGCGTTATTGGTATTGCAAAAAAAGTTCCAGGCGCTGTTGGAGGACGAGGAATCATGATCCCACTTGAACAGCGTAAAAATATCCTAACGTTATGTGACCAGGCAATCGCCTCTGGTGCACGGCAACACAAAGCCTGTGACATCATTGGACTCTCAGCCAAAACAATTCAGCGTTGGAAAAAACCAACCGAACTGCAGGACGATGGACGACACACACGGAACTGTATTGCGTCCAATAAAATCACACCCGCTGCACGCCAGGAAATTAAAACCATCGTGAATACGGCTGAATTTTGTAACATGACACCGAATCAAATTGTCCCCGTATTAGCGGAAAGAGGCGAGTATATTGCCTCTGAGCGTACTTTTTACCGTGTCTTAAATGACGAGGCACAATTGCAACATCGTCAAAAATCAAAACCGGGAACCAAACGTCACAAACCCAAAGCACACTGTGCTACAGGACCAGGACAGTGTTTGAGTTGGGATATTACGTATTTAAAAACAACCGTCCGCGGGCAATTTTTTTATCTGTATTTGTTTCTGGATATATTCAGTCGTAAAATTGTTGGCTGGCAAATTCATGAACGTGAGAGTAGTCAACTCGCTGCCGAGCTGGTTCAGTCTATTGCAGTCCAGGAAGGTTACGATAAACATCAAGTCGTGATACATTCTGATAATGGCAGTCCGATGAAAGGTGCTACACTACTGGCAACTTTTCAAAATTTAGGCATTACGCCATCGTTCAGTCGTCCGTCGGTGAGTAATGATAATCCGTATTCGGAATCGTTATTTAAAACTGTCAAATATTGTCCTCATTTTCCAGGTAATCCTTTTGAGGATGTGCCGCAAGCCCGGCAATGGATGATTGAATTTGTTCAATGGTACAATCATCAACATCGTCATAGTGGTATTCAATTTGTCACACCTGCACAGCGTCATACTGGTTCAGATAAAATGATATTGGCCAAACGCCATGAGACTTATCAAAAAGCAAAACAGTACTATCCTGAACGATGGAGTGGTAAGACTCGAAATTGGAACTGGCAAGATCAGGTAATGCTTAATCCAGACAAGGAGTCTAAAATTACAAATGAGGCATCATTAATTTTGGCAGCATAATTTTTAACTGAGGCGACAAGTACGTTGACATTCACCGATACCAAAGAATAAAAAATCTGGTGAGAAATATACTCTAGATAAAATTAAGGAATTAACAATACTTAAGAGTTTCCTGGGTCCAAAAAATCAGCCATTAATGCCGGCAGCAACCAAGAAAAACTGCGCAATGTTAAGTGGTGGTTATATGGTTATGGATTGGATCGATTTTATAACTATAGTACAGAAAACTGAAGATACAGAAGGTGCTTTTTTAGAAGGTGAAAACTCCTGGGTAAAGTTAGATAAAGAGCGGATTACACATATTTTAAATTTTTATAAGATATAGCAGCACCTTGCAACATATTGTATTATTTGTTTAATCGTCAGTTTGTGTTGCAATGTAGGATTTCTTCCTGTCACTACGTTATAAAATTGGATTGGCCCCATCGAGCCTGGAATATTAATTTGACTATAAAATATTTTTGGTTTCTGTATCGTTGCCTTGCATAACATACGTTTGATAACACTGGTATTTCTGACATTGCCCTGTTTCAATCACATCAAAGGCTCGATTCGTTTGCTCGGGTTTAAAAATAGGTAAACCCACTGGACGAGCAATTAAATCAACAAATTGTAAGCCGACCGAATTGCGGTCACTGAATCAACGGCTATTAGTAAAAATTACATCAGAGAAGATCATGCGTTTATAGAACTACTGTGGTTAACACCGCAACTACGTTATGCTGTGCATACTATTGGTTTTGATGAATCAAATAAATTACAAAGGATTTAGGCGCTTTACATCGCGCATGATTTAACACAAAACTTAAATGTCTGAGTTCGGCCAAAAGCAGACACTTATATTGAAGTTAGCTATTTTGTAAACTGTCTAGGTAACCATCACAACCTGTAAAATAATTAGCTACCGCATTCATGACATCTGCAAGAGTAGTCAAATGTAGACACCTTGATCCAGTAATTTAGGAAATATCTTTAATACTGATACATTATGTTTGATCTCTTTTTTTGTTTAACCAAATGTTACGGTAATAAAGACAAATCAATAATATTAACAACACCGGCATCGACGGCTGCATACCTTTTGTTTCACCTATAGCAAGTTCTAGGATTAACCTCTTTTCACTTTTTAAAATTAACTGATTCGTATCCCGGTATGTCACAACAGTGTCATAAAAAAATCGACCAACTTTGCGGCAAAAACAAATAGCTAAAGGGATAAATAGTTAAAAAGCCCGAATAACACGTATTCTGTACAAACCAGACTTAATGCTGCTGCCCCCGCGACCACTGAATAGAGCCATGATCAGTGAATAATCCATACCGCTGGAGCTCTGCTGTGTCGATGTCCAGTAAAAGTCGGTAGCAGATAAATTACTCAAAACAGCTTTTTGCAGGAATAACTCGCGCGCCTCATCTATTGACGGCAAAAACCAGCCGGTATTACCATTTAACACATAAGCAACGGCCAACTTAGCCGCAGTACCCGCTTCGGTACATCCCGCCGCTATAATGGCTGCGGTGTTTTGGGCACCCGTGCCAATGGCACTGCCTATCGCTCCACGTATGTCCATACCCAAACAACCCCATGATGCCCCAGTTTGATCAACGGGTGCAGCCTCCAGGCCATGCAGGCCACCAACGTCACTGATATAAAATACAGTGCCGCCTGCGGGGCCGGGATCACCAATGACATAAAGTGGTTTAATAAAGTTTGCCGTGCATGTTATCGAAGTTAACATTGTCACAGTAGCAACTACATTAGTACTCGCATCCACACAATCACCAGTCCAATTTTTAAAAATACTGGTTTGATCTGTCGTACTAGCCGTTAATATTACTGTTGTATTTT
>JBGMQW010000294.1:0-3525 GCA_048060815.1 Thiohalomonadales bacterium
GTTCTCAATTATGATCTAAATATACTGAACTCGGGATAAATAACACCATTATTATTTACGTTTTACCAATTAAGTTTATTACCAGATTATGTAATACTTAACTACTTTATGTGTGATATTCTTCCGGTATTCATGGGATAATATGAAAATGACTCAAATTAATAAACTTCAAATCAGCTTGATTGTTTTTATTGCAATTATCAGTGCAACAGGTGGCTCCTGGTTTTATTTGATGATGCAAAAGACTGATAAAATGGAATCGATACCTATTCCCCCCGGGCTTGAATCCATTGCTTTAAACAAAGCATTTCCAATTTCTGAATTTCATTTAATTGACCATGAGCAACGGGTTTTCTCTGAAAAAAATTTCCAGGGAAAATGGTCATTCGTATTTTTCGGATTTACTAATTGTCCTGATATTTGTCCAACAACTTTAACCACGATGCAGCAAGTATGGAAAAATATAAAACAAAAGACTGCCAATAAAAAACCAGATTTTCCAAAACAACTCATTTTTGTGACGGTCGATCCTAATCGAGATCTGCCAGGTAAACTAAAAAGCTATGTTGAATATTATCATCCCGATTTTATAGGCGTTACAGGGCCTTTAGTTGAAATTACAAAATTAACCAAACAACTTGGAGTTTTATACGCATATGACAACCAGGGAAAATCTGATGGTAGTTATAGCGTTGATCACAGTGCACAAATATATTTGATTGATCCAAATGCGAACTTACGTGCTATTTTTTCAGCTCCACACAGTGCAAGCAAAATTAGCGATAATTTTCTTACTTTAACTAATTATTTTTCAGGATAATATTATGATTTTAACTACCAGGACAATTCCAAGTATTTTATTAACAACATTAATCTTTTGTTTGGCTTCAATTTCATGGGCAAAAGATTCAATTACTGTATCTGATGCCTGGGTTGCCGATGCGCCACCAAATAGTACAACCTATGCCGGTTATTTAACTATAAAAAATAGCGGCGCTGAAGCTGTCGAGTTATTGACCGTGTCCAGCCCTAAATTTAAAAAAGTCGAAATTCATCAAACTCAAGTAATTAAAAATATTGCTCGTATGGTCGAACAGGATGGATTACCTATATTTGAAAAAGAAACAACTAAATTTGCACCAGGTGGTTTGCACTTAATGATGATAGAACCAAAAGGCGCGTTGAAACTAGGCGATAAAATAGAAATCACCCTTAAATTTGAAAACAAACTCACTAAAACAGTCACTGCTATAGTTAAGAAACGTACCAGCAAGTAATAATGAATGTTTCACGATTAAACGAATATTTATTCGCCTGGCTACAATATATATTACCACATCATTTATTATCATTGATGATGTTGGCTGTAACACGATGGCAAAACCGCCTGTTTTTAAATCAGTTCACTCCCTGGTTTATAAAACAATATAAAGTTGATATGTCAATTGCACAAAATGAAGATTGGAAATTTTATCAAAGTTTTAATCATTTTTTTACTCGTGCAATAAAACCTCAACATCGTCCAATTTGTTCAGCAGATAACATTGCTTCCCCGGTAGATGCTTGTGTCAGCCAGGCAGGTAAAATTAATGATGGTTTAATTATACAGGCTAAAAATTTTAATTACTCAATGCAGACCTTATTAGGAAACCAATCTGATTATTCAGCACAATTCCAGAATGGTAATTTCTCAACATTGTATTTATCACCAAAGGATTATCATCGAATTCATATGCCGATTGATGGCCAGCTTAAAGAAATGATTCATGTACCAGGACGATTATTTAGTGTTAACCCTGCTACGGCACGTACTATCCCGCGGCTTTTTGCCCGTAACGAACGTGTGGTGTGCTTGTTTGATACTGAGCTTGGACCTGTGGCCGTTGTTATGATTGGAGCGATATTTGTAGCAAGCATTGAAACAGTGTGGCAAGGCGTTATAACTCCACCTACCCGCTTTGGTATTCGTTCATGGAAATATGAAAATCAAAAAATTGAATTTAACCGTGGAGTTGAGATCGCACGATTTAACATGGGCTCAACTGTCATTTTAATATTCGGTGAAAATAAAATGTCCTGGAATAGAGATTTAGTTGCGGAACAAAATATTATTATGGGGCAAAGTATTGGTCGCTTATTACACTAATCAGCATTAAGCCTGATCAAAGGGGAATGTCAGCACTTCATTAATGTGCTTTGCATTAACTAATAACATTAATAATCGATCAATTCCAAGCGCAACTCCGGCACAATTTGGCAAACCAGATTTTAATGCCTGTATTAAAAACTCATCCATAGGATAAACATCTTGTTTCGCTTCAGCCCTGATTTTTTGATCATTTAAAAATCGCTTTCGTTGTTCATGTGCATCACGCAATTCATGAAAACCATTTGCTAACTCAATTCCTGAAACAAACACTTCAAAACGACGTGCAGTTAATTTGTCTGCATTTAACTGTGCTAATGATGCTTGTTCTGCTGGATAATCATAAACAAAAATCAAACTCTTATCCAGCATTTTGTCCTGAATAACATGTGACATTAAATAATCACATAATTCATTGTGCTTCATTTTCCCATTATTATGTATCGAACCTTTTAGATTCTTTTTTATAAATTGATTTAACTCAGTTACACTTGAAGCCAGAGGATCGATATTTATATATTTTAAAAATAATTTCTGATAAGAAATTTTTTCTATAAATTCATAAAATGGATATGTTGAATTAATAACACTTAGCAATGCTTCCACTTCAGTCATTAAGTCAAAATGATCCATCTCAATTCGATACCATTCTAATAAAGTAAACTCAGGATTATGATAACGTCCTTTTTCACAAGATCGAAAAACTTTACAAATCTGATAAATTGATCCAAAGCCATTTGCCAGTAACCGTTTCATTGGAAATTCTGGAGAGGTTTGCAAATAAACGTTTTTCTTTTCTTGAATTATGAAGCTTTCGATAGCTGGATCTGTATTCGAAAATTGAGAAATTGCTGGAGTATCGACTTGCAACACTCCTTTGCTATTAAAGAAATCGTGAATAATCGTGAGTAATTTAGCACGAGTTTGTAAAACTTCCAGAGTTGTTGTTGTTTGCCAGTACGTGTCAGTCATTAAATACCAATAAATGTTTTATACCCGGAATTATTCTTCTTTAACACGACCAAGGTATTCACCATTACGGGTATCTACTTTTATTAATTCACCTTCATCAATAAAAAGAGGGACACGTACAACTGCACCGGTTTCAGTTGTAGCTGGTTTACCACCGCCACCTGAAGTATCGCCACGTAAGCCTGGATCAGTTTGTGTGACTCTAAGAATTACATGATTTGGTGGTGTAACCGCAATTGGGGTGCCATTCCACAAGGTGACGGTAACTTCGTCTTGCCCTTTTAACCATTTTTCATTTTCACCAATAGCAGCTTTATCTGCTGCAACTTGTTCAAATGTTTCTGGATGCATGAAATTCCATAATTCACCATCATTGTATAAGTACTGCATTTCAGTATCCATCACAT
>JBGMQW010000295.1:0-3507 GCA_048060815.1 Thiohalomonadales bacterium
GAATATTTTAATGAACCTAATCCTGAACAAGCAACTGAGAAATTTAATGAAATTCATGACATAGCTGCTCGCTTTGAGATGTGGCGATCTGGCAAGTACTTTATTAGTGAGAACCCGATCTTAGGTTATGGTCCAAATGAATATGCAAATGAGATTCAGATTTTAATCGATAAAAAATTAATTAATTCAGTCGCTAAGGCATCACACCCTCATAATGCTTATTTTATGGAACTGTTTTCTAAAGGTATATTAGGATTAATTGCGATGCTATTAGTTCTTTATTACCCTGCTTATTATTTTATTAAATTATCTAAAGTAAAACCGTTTGAGTCGACATTGGGATTATCTGTGGTTATTGCATTTACTGCCTTTTCGTTAACAGAATCCGCTGCATTTAATAATAATAATTTTTCGTCAATGATGTTAATTTATTTATCGATTCTTTTTATATCCATGTTTCAACAACAAAATCATATTAACGAGCTCGGAAATGAGTAGTCTATCCGTTATTATTTTAACAAAAAATGAACAGGACAATATTGCTGCATGCATTGAATCTGCGAAGTGGGCTGATGAAATTATTTTATATGATAGCGATAGCACTGATGATACTGCAAAAATAGCTGAAAGTTTCGGAGTAACTGTGGTTGTAGATTCTGTATGGGAAGGCTATGGCAAACAGAGAATCAAAGCACAGCAACATGCAAAAAGTGAATGGGTTTTGATGTTAGATGCCGATGAAATTATAACCGAAGCACTAGTAAAAGAAATTCAGGGAAAATTAAAAATTAATGATACTTCTATAGTCTATGCCGTACCCAGGTTGTCGTATTGCTTTGGCCGATTTATTCGTTATAGTGGTTGGTATCCAGATTATGTTTATCGTTTATATCCCAGAGAAAAAACGCAATATAATGATTCAGTGGTACATGAAAAACTAAAAATACCGGAAGCCATGAAAATTGAAAAATTACGTAATGACTTATTGCATTATACTTATAAAGACATAAATCATTATTTAGTGAAATCGGCACACTATGCGGCTATTTGGGCGAAAGATAAAAATGAACGCGGTAAAACTACGAGCCTAACAACAGCTGTGCTACACGGTATTGGTTGTTTTGTTAAAATGTATATTTTACGTATCGGTTTTTTGGATGGCAAGCAAGGATTTTTATTGGCGTTACTCTCAGCTCATTCTACATTCGTGAAATACGCAGATTTATGGGTACTTCAGTTTAAAAATAAAAGTTAACGCTATTACACGATAGCGTTAATTTGATAGCTTTGCTATGAAATTACCAATTTGAGTGGCAGTAAACACTATATCAATACTCGACATATCTTCACTATTTTCCATTTCAGGTGAAAATGCCAATAGATTATGACTTGAATTTAATGTTTTCCAACGTGTAGCGGTTGCTGAACGTCTTTTGGGATAAAATCCCGCAGTTGGAATATCCAAAGCACCAGCAATGTGCAAAGGACCGGTGGAGCCACTAATAAAATAATCTGCAATTGCGATGTGTTTTGTAAATTCGAATAAGCCTTTATCGGAAATATAACGAACGTGTTTAACTGAATTTAAATTATTAATTGTTTTTTCAACGTTATCTGAATCTTCAGGGCCTTCGCATAAGACAAAAGTCGCATCAAGATTATTCGATAATGCATTAATCAATGTTGCATATTGCGTGGGTGATAAATTATTGGCCGATCCCCCAGAACCAGCATGAACAAAAATGAGTTTATCTGATTCATCAATATCAAACTTTGAACAAAATAATGTTCTTGTTTCAATAACACTATCTTTATTTATTTCTAATACGGGACGTTTAAAGTTATTATCGAACGGGGTATTACTTATTTTTAAAAAATGCCTTACTAAGTCGAGATTGTATTCAAATTCAGGTTTGAGCGACTGTGAACGGCGTTGGCGTAGTTTATTATTATAAAATAACTGATCAATCTTTGTAGCTGGTGCTACTCGATTTCGGATTTTTGAAAAAAATAACGCAATCGCTAATGTCGTGGTAGTAAATAAACTAATTGATACATCAATATCACGGTTCTTAATCACTCGTATTATTTCTTTAATGCTTGTCAATTTAGAGGCTGAAGTTGGTACAGAAATTATTTCATCGATAGCATCACATAGTTCTGCTATTGGTTTTGTGTATTCTTGAGTTAATGCGATTATTTTAGTATTGGGTAAGGCTTTTTTAAGTAATATAAAACTGGGTAGTGATAACACAAAATCTCCTAATTTATCAGTTCTGCAAATCAGGATACTGCGTGGGGTGGATGTTATAGTATTTTTTATCATGTATTCATTATAATGTATTGTGCAGCTTAATGTATTGCAAAATACAGTGTATCAACTTAATATAATCAGATACTATTAGCAAAAAAACAACTGAACAAATTAGTGAAACTATATTGAACATTTTAATGTTATGTTTATCACCCGGTAAAGGTGGTTTGGAGTTATACGCTCAGCGTTCAACTCAAATAATCGAACAACTTGGATATCACTGTGACACTGTCTGCAATCCACAATCTTCTGTGTTTACCAATAAGACTGAAACAATTAATAATAAAGTCTATACACTAAAAACAAGCTTTCATTTGTTACCACTTTTTTCTGCATACCAGTTAGCCAGGATTATTGATAGTAATGAAATAGATATTATGACTATTCATTGGAGCAGAGACTTTAATATTGCTGTTTTTGCCAAATTATTAAGTTCACGTAATGTGAAGTTAATATATACCCGGCATATGGCCATAACACGGTATAAAAATGATTTTTATCATAATTTTTTATACCGAAATATAGATTGTTTTGTGGTAATAACGAAGCAGCTGATGAAAGAAGCCATTCAATTTTTACCATTACCTGAATCAAAAATTAAATTACTGTATCACGCTGTTAACAAACCCGAGTCAAATTCCAGTTCGATTAACTGTGATAAATTCAAAATTACCAGTACTAATACTGATTATTTACACGTTGCAATTTTTAGCCGTATTGAACAAGGTAAAGGGCAACATTTGTTAGTTGAAGCAGTGAAAGCGCTTAAATCTAAAAACAAAGAAATACACGTTACGATTATCGGGCATGTAATGGATGAACAATATAATACTAACTTAAAAAAATCGATCCATGAATATCAATTAGATAATCAGTTTCATTTTTATCAATTTATCGATCAAGCGTCATTATACATGCGGTGTTTTGATGTGGTTGCTTTAACAACCACTGCTGAAACGTTTGGTCTGGTGTTAATAGAAGCTATGCAATCAGGTGTGGCTGTCATTGGGAGTAATGCCGGTGGGGTTCCTGAAATAATTGATGACACTGTCTCGGGTTTATTATTTGAGTCGGGTAATGCTCAAGCGTTAGCGGATAAAATTGAATTACTCTACGATGATAGTGATTTTCGGGTGAGTCTAGCCCAAAAGGGTAAAAATTCAGTTTTAGAATTATTTTCAGAACAACAGCAT
>JBGMQW010000296.1:0-3498 GCA_048060815.1 Thiohalomonadales bacterium
CTCCCCCTTCAGTTGTATATATTTACCCCCCGGTTTTTTCATAACATATGTCACTTCCTGTTTACTGTGACCCGAGGGTTAAGTTATGAAAAAATATTACATTGTCTTGTCCATCGTCACGCTGATTTTCTCAAACCAAGTTGGTGCTAACAACTGCAAACCCGAGCCAATATGTACCGATACAACAGTCCAATGCCTGCAATTAAGTTTAACGTATGGCCCAGACCTTGAAGGCAGAGGTCTTCGATACATGACCACTTTCAATTTAGCCGGGGATTTAACAACTCCATTTCTGCAAGGACCCATTCGCTGGTTCGTTGACGGGGTCGTTGTCAGGGACACCGAAGTTGTTAACGGGAATGATCTCTACAGTATTCTACGAGTTAAAGATTTATCAAGTATCAACGTCACTCCCGTATCGGTAATTACTGCCAGGTATATTGGAAACGAACAATACGATAGTTCTCAAGTCCCCCCTCCTTATGGGGCGGCCTTCGAAACCAGTGAATGCCAGGCGGAAATCGGTGGGCTAACTCAAAAATTTCCCTGGGGTGTTTCAATCACTGTAGACAAGACAGAAATTGAGTTTACCGAAACAGTGGAAGCAACGGCCACATGGGATTCGGTAGACTTCGACCAGGATGTACTCACAGGGCGATTCACGCTATTGAATGAAAATGGCATCGTGTTGGGTGAGGGCTCTGTCGCAGAAAAAACTGGTACCATATATCACCCAAAAGTTAAATCTTCAACGCTCGGGCTTGGGCAACATACATTTGGTGGCTCCTATCTCGGCATCGAAGGCGGATTAAGCCTTAATACCTCTGAAACGGTAACGGTTCGAACGCCACGACGACCACTAATATTACGAATAGAGCCCGAAGACTTTATTAGAAAATCCGGATCTGATTCGAATATGACTGTTTGTGCTGCAAACAGTGATGGCAATCAACCGACAGGTATTGACGGTCGCGAAATCCAGGTAACTATCGATCCTCAAAACGCAGTTGCAGTGACTGTCCCCATTACTACCGTATTCAATTCGAATGCTTGTGCACAAATTACCGTACCATCATTAGCACCCGGAAAATATTCAGTCGCCGCGATATTTAAAGCAGATAACCGATTTAAAAGAAGCAAAACCAGCAACATAATGACTATTGTTCCAGACGTTGTGCCTGCAGTTATTGCTCCCAATTTACCCGCAGTTAGTGGAACCTCAACCGTAACAACAAACTTTATCACACCGGGTGAAGTAAATTTAAGTAATACCCCTCCCGCTATAACTTACGAAGTTCTTCCAACCGGGATGGTTTTTCAAGCTGAAGTTTTGCCTACTAATCTTTTATCCCAACGGCCCGTTGGCGAACTACTATTTTTAATCAACGGGCAACTGATCACATTACGAAGACTGGAACAGTCGCCTTACGGATTCACCGCGTTTGGCCCGTTCGATTTAGCACCGGGTGAATATACCGCAACGCTGGCATATACCGGTGACGATACTTATGCCTCTTACATCAGTGACAATATCGTTTTTACAATAAACGATGCAGGCAAACCATCATTTCCCCCGCAACCTGGCATGCAACAAGATTTTGCGGGCATAAAAAACGATTTTAAACTGTCATTATCATCCAATGTGGATCGTTTCTATGTCAACAGTCCAGTCGTTCTGACCGGCTTACTTCTCCCAATTGATAGTGTCACGCCAAACAAGGGTATCCCCGTGGGAACAATGATTTTTAAAAATGGCAATGTCGTGCTTGGAGAGGTTCGCTTGTCAGGTTTTCGGGGGTCGATTCGTCTACCGGCCGGGCTACCTTCCGGTTCCCATGACCTTTACGTGGAGTATCAAGAATGAAGATGCCAACGAGAGTGCTTGATGTGCGATTACTTAACGTGATTGTTGTGGTTTTAATTGTATTACTCAGTGGTTGCGGAGGTAGATCCAATTCGGATACGCCAGGCAGTCAAAATTCGAAATTAACATCTTCGACCATGGCGATTAACGTATTTGAAAAAGCCAGCATGACCTTGGCTGTTAGCGAACAGACATTCGGTTTTCCAGGAGATAACATCAACATTATTGCTTACACCTACGAGGCTGAATCCGAAATTCCTGTCAGTGATGGCAGTATTGAATTTTCTGCAGAATTTAAAAATGACAAAGATAATACTATTATCGAATTTCCGATTGGCATCGCGCCACTTGTTAATGGGCGCGCAGACATTGCATGGACGACTTCAACTGATTATTTTGGCGAGTACACTATTAAAACGAAGTATCTGGGTGAAAATACTATCGCTCCCAGCGAATGGCAGTATTCCCAATTTATATCAAGACCCAATGATAAAGGTGCTGTTATATACTCACTGGCACGGTTGAATCACATTGTTAATCTTTTAAAAAATCCAGCAGATACCAACAACGTGTCTACAGTCGCTAGCGTATTTGAAGATGGGCTAGATCGACCATTATCAGATTTGCTATCCCAGGAGTTCGGACTCAAACTCCTGGAGGTATACAATCGCCTGGAGGGTGGTGGTGGATCGTTTACCGTTTATAATGATTTGGCAACAAATCTATCTTTTGATTATAAGAAAATTGAAAATAATATTATAAAAACAGTTGATGATCTTTGTGTACGGACCACTTTTTTCATTGCTGCTAACGATGATGTTTTGGTTCTTATTATTAAAGGAACCGATGGCGAAATAAATACAAAGGTGAATAATCTAGGCTCACCGGCTCGAATAACCTTAGGCAACAAAATTGCTGTTCATCCCGGTTGGGCCTGGATGACAGGTAAGTTGATCTCGGGCTTTGCACCTGAACCAGGATGTAATGGCCAGCCATCAATATATTATCCTTCTTTTACAGGCCTAAACGAACTCATTAATAAACACCGGATAAACCCGATAACTGGTAAAAATCGCCAACTTTACGTTAGTGGACATAGTCTTGGCGGAGCTTTAGCACGTATGAGTATGCTAGCGCTAGTTGAAAATGGCGTAAGTAAACCCGGAGATAAGGTATTTACTTTCGGTGCGCCCTGGCAGGGAGCATACAACGAGTTTAATCCATTGGGCTTGATAGTTTCTGATACCTCTAGCTTATTAGACAGATTTGAACCGTATGCCAATAAAGTATTTAATAATAACGGCCTCGGATTAGCAGTAATCGAAGGCGCTAATGATCCGATTCCAGGTTTACCAGATAGAGAAGCGCGTAAAGGTTGGGATGACAGCGCACCTAAGCTAGAGAGTATTCTAAAATATGTCCAAAAAGCTTGCGGTGTTATCAACAAAATTTCAAAATTTTTTGACGCAGGTGAAGTTTGTGCGGAAGGTCCTCTATCGCGTTTAGTTGGTTTTGATCGACCTTACATATATAACACTATCTCTTTTATCAGTAACTCTCATTACCAGCGATATATTGATGGTTCCATCGTTATTGAAAGAGATCTCAATGGGACAAAAACCAGATCAAAACTA
>JBGMQW010000297.1:0-3460 GCA_048060815.1 Thiohalomonadales bacterium
ACTCAGCGGTTGGTTATAAGGATGTAATTGCATTGGCAATTTGTTCTGAAAGGCGCACAGTTAAGTCACTGAATGCTGCGACCAAATCAATATAGTTTTTACTATTCGTGTGAGTTTCAAAATTGAATGCCTGCGCTAGTATTTCTTTATTACCTTTTTTGTTTAATAAACTCCATGTACCATTGAGAATCATATTATTACCGAGTTCGCCATCAAAACGCTTGATATGGATTCTTATCTGGTAATCAAGTTTTTGATGCGCTAACCATGGCGACATCACAATGTGATCTGTTTTCAATCGTCGAGCCAGTTCGCTGGTAATTAATCGTGTTATGTTATTTTGGAATCCGCCCGCCCATCGATGAAAATCGGCTACTTCAATACCGTATGATCCAACTCGGGTAACCATTTCTGGTCGGTCTAAAAAAGAAGGTAATTTGACTAACCAAACACCAAGATAAAGTTGATTCGGGTTTTGTTCAGAATTTTTTTGTGATGTGTTTTTAGCATTTAAGGTATAAAAATGGGTTTTAGGTGAGCTACCACATGCCGTTAAACTGAAAATAAGAATTAATGTGATAAAATAATGAATCATATAACCACCCCGCGCCTCGTTGCTATAATATTAATTCTGCTGCTGTACTTATTCTACCGTGAGCTTTTACCTTTCAAAATCGCTTCCGGGTGTCTTTCCAGGTATTCAGCCAGCGCACGGATAGAGCGTGCCGCTTTTCTGAGTTCAGTTAATGCTTCATCAATCTGCACACCCATCATACCACCTTCAGTAGCATCAAGTGACTTAACCAGGTTACTAATATTCACCATGGTTTGATCCAGATTGGTACCAATTTCTTCAATAGGCATGGCATCCAGTTTGCTTACAATATTTTCAAGCTTACGCAGAATACCTGCTAGAGATTCAGGAACTGTGGGTAAAATAAGTATACCATCAACGTATTTTACAGTTTCTTTTTTTGCCGTTGGAAAGAAATCCATGGTGATAAGTGATTGTCGAGTTAATAAATTATTAACTTTTAATTGCGCTCGCATACCATTTTTAACCATCGTTTCAATGAATTGATGAACGGATTTTTTACGCAATTCATCGTTAGAGAATTTTTGACGGTTTTTAACAGGTAGGCGATCTGGCTCGATATCGATCAAAGCGAAAGTTAAAATTTCAGTTTTATCCAGGTATTCTTCTGCACCAACATTCACCACGGTACCAATACGAAAACCTTTGAACTCAACAGGCGCACCAACAGATAAGCCAGCAACGCCTTTATCAAAATAGAGCTTCATACGAACACCGAAACTAATGAGCTCTTCTATTTCAGGTTTTTCTGATTGGTATAATCTAAATAGCGTATTCTTTTTTGCTTGAGCTATTTCATTATTCAAATTATTCGCTGTTGAAAAAGCGATGCCACCTGATATTAATGTTGCTATTGAATCCATATTGAATTTTATACCTTCGGCATTCAATTCAACTTGTAAACCGGAAATATTCCAAAAGCGAGTATTTTGATTGATGTATTTATCGTGGGGTGCCTGTATAAATACCTGGATCTCAACACGATTATGATCATCAGTTAGTTTGTATGTTGTCACACTACCGACAACAATACCTCGAAATTTTACTGGTGAACCTCTATACAGTGATCCCAATTTATTAGTTTGTAGTTTATAAATAGTTCCGGGGTTTCCAATTTGGTATATATCGGGGTCTTCCAAACCAATAAATTCTGTGGTCGGTTGTCCATCAATGCCCGGATCAACCTCGATATAGGCACCACTGAGTAAGGTATCCAACCCACTTACACCACCAAGACTGATGCGTGGTCTGACGACCCAAAAACGCGTACTGGTTGTTATTCGACTTTGTTTAACACCTTTAAATTCAATTACAGCAATGATCTTCGACAGATCATCAGAAAACTTCAATGCTTTGAGTTTACCAATTTTTATATCGCGAAATTTTACTGCAGTTTTGCCAACCTCAAGACCTGAAGCATCTTTAAAAGTCACTTCAGCAAAAGCTTTTATTTCAAAAGCACTTTTAAAAACTAACCAACTTCCGATCAATGCGGCAATTATTGGGATTATCCAAACCGCTGATATACCTATTTTCTTTTTATTCAACGCTTTAGGTGGAATGTTCGATGGTGATTGATTATCTGTATTTGTCATTATGGTATTACTCTTGATCCCATATTAGTTTTGGATCAAAAGACATGGCTGCAAACATGGTCAAAATGACTACGGCTGCAAACGCTAATCCGGCAGGTCCGGGTTCGATAGTGGTTATGGCACCAACTTGAACAAGCGCACTCATTAATGCAACCACAAAAACATCAACCATTGACCACTTTCCGATTAATTCTGCAAGCATGTACAAACGTGTGTTTTCAATTTTATGCCGGGTTTTACCGAGATTAATCATGATTAGAATATACCCAATCGAAATCATTTTAGCCAAAGGTATTAACACACTTGCTATAAATATAACGATTGCTAAATGCCATTCATTATGTGATAAAAAATACTGGACACCACCCATAATAGTACTGGAATATTGCGCTCCTAATGATGTAGTGAACATAATGGGTTCGGTATTGGCCGGAATATACATTATAAAAGCACTAATCAATAATGCCCATGTTCGGGTAAGGCTGTTTTGTTTTCTATAATAAACCTTACTGTGACAACGTGGACATACAGCATCTGATTGACTTAATAATTCAACAACCAGACCACAGGTGTGACACCCTGCCAGTCCAAGATTTTTTGCTCGATTGATATTATCTTCATAATTAATTTCGTGCTGTTGATCATAATGGTCATCTAGCTTTATCCATAATAAATATGGCTCGAGTGTTGCGATAGTTGCAGCATAAGTAAATATAAGCGCCAGAAAAGCATAAAACCCGGTGCCGAGTAGTACATCTGCTAATGCCACCAGTTTTACCAATGCGACCAGAATGCCTAGAAAAAATACATCCATCATTCCCCAGGGTAACAAACGACTTACCCAAACCAGTATAAATTTTGTATATGGCCATCGAAGGTCATAATAAATAGAGACTAAAATATAGAATAATCCGAAAATAATGGCACCGGGAATAAGCACCGTTGGTAACCATACCGTTGCTGCCAATATCGAGTTTCCTTGTTCAACAAAGATCAAAGCAGAATCTGTCAATGTGGCATTACTTTCATTACCGGCAATATTGAGCGACATAATCGGATAACTATTGGCGACAATAAATAAAATTATCGAGGTTATAACAAGTGCCAGTGATTTTTCGATGCCATTTACAGGGCTTTTAAATAAAGTGCTGCCACAACTTACGCAACTGGTTATGTAACCCGGTTTAAATTCAGGCACAGTTTGCAGAGCATCACAATGAGGACAGACATAGGAACGTTCAGATTGTGTTAAAACTTGCATGTTTCTCCT
>JBGMQW010000298.1:0-3425 GCA_048060815.1 Thiohalomonadales bacterium
TCAGAATCAACCATTCAGGAAGTAACGAAGTTAATTAACAAGAATCATTCTTTTAGGCAAATGACGACCCGAAAACATTATTCAGGTCAGCACAAAATTAGTATTATTATAAATGGTGAGCAATTAAAAACAAAATCATTTTTAGTTGATTAACTTAATTTCGACCTTGAGGGGCTTACAAGCTAACTTTTTCGTTTACTTGACTAAATATCACAAAAAATCTAGCCATTTTCTTCTAAAAACCTCACCATATTTTACTATAATTAAAATTGGTGTCATTCACAGTCCTGAGCTCATAATTTACGAGTCAGTAAATGCTACCGGTTAATATAACCCTACAACTAGTCCATTTTATATATTCGCTATAAACCGTATAATTAGACTCACTTTGAATTTATGATAATTTGATAAAAGGGCAATAAGTCACAGTAATGTTATACAAATCAGCTTAAAATTCATACACTAATTCCAGATTTATCACAGGGCAGCAATATGAAAGCAGTTAAAATATATGGACTATTCTTCGGAATATTAGCAATGATGCCGACTCAGGTTTTTGCACATGCAACATGGGATCCTGTAGGTCCAACGCCACCAAGGGTCAATCAAAATATTAAAGTAGGTCCATGTGGCGGAGTAACCAGAGGCAATACGCCATTAGCTTCAACACCTAATGCTATAATAGATATCCAATTTAAAGAAATAATTCTTCATCCAGGATATTTCACGGTTAATTTTTCTGGATCAAATGACGAAAATTTTAAACTCATACAACGGTTTGAAAAATCGGGTACACCAAATGATACTTATTTAAGAAAATTAACAATGCCTTATGAGTTATGTACGGACTGTACTTTACAATTAATACAGTTCATGACAGAAAATCCGGCAAGTCCAACTTTTTATTATTCTTGTACCGATATTACACTCACCCCACCCAATTTATTAGATTTAACAAATCAAGATCCTGTTTCAAATCTGGTTGCAGCTCCAGGTGATAGCAGTGTTACATTAAATTGGAATAATCCAGTACTGGATTTAAATGATCCCTTATTAAATTTTTATAAAGTGATTATTGTGAGTAATACTGCTGCTATTACTACAACACCTGAAGTTGAATTAACTAAAAAACAATTTAAAGTTGGTGATATTTTAAATGCAAACAATGACAAAGTTGAATACATCGGTTATGCAACTACTACAATAGTTTCACAGCTACTGAACGGTAATAACTATAATTTTAAAGTTTTTGCATATGACCTTAATTTAAATTATTCAACGGCGGTATCAACCAGTGCTATACCTTCTACAATAAATGTAGCTCCTACAGTTAGCATTACTGTTCAACAGGGTTCCCAGTCTGGAACAACCGTCTATAAAAATGATACTGACATTGTCGTTAAAGCCAGTGTTATCGATGGTAATCCAAACGATACTCATACTTATAGTTGGACTGCGGGTAGCCTGAGTGATTCTGATAATAATACTACCGATGCTTCGTTTACAGTAAGTAGTACGGATGTTAAGTTATTGAATACAGGTAAATATACTTTTTCTGTGACAGCAACAGATAATGGTGCAGGTAATTTAACGGGTAGCACAACTGCAGATATCACTTTGCAAGAGGCTCCAACAACTAATTTAGGTGGATTATCTACTAATTTAAATAGCCCAACATCAAGCGGCGGTTGTACAATATCAACCACAGCAAAATTTGACCCTTTATTACTTCTGCTGTCCCTACTATCCTTGATTGTTATTGGATTTAAGTTTCGAAAAACTAGATAAACACTATCTTGGATAAAAAATAAAGCCTCTCAATAATTTGAGAGGCTTTTTAATTTAAAATTTAGTAACTATAATATTGACTTAATTTTTTTTATTAACACTTCATCATATGGTTTTATTTGACTTTTAAAACTGCCAACCAGATTACCATTTCTGTCTATTAAATATTTATGAAAATTCCACTGGGGATATTCACCGGCTAATTCACCTAATTTCATATAAAGTGGATCTGCATTTTTTTTCGTAACTTTCGTTTTTGTGAACATAGGGAATTTTACATTATAAGTCAATTCACAAAAATCTTTTATTTGTGCTTCGGTACCCGGTTCTTGTTTACCAAATTCATTGGATGGAAAACCTAAAACAAAAAATCCTTTGTCTTTATATTCTTCATAAAGAGACTCGAGTCCTTTATATTGAGGTGTGTATGCACATTTACTTGCGGTATTTACTATTAACAGTACTTTTCCCTTATATTCATCACATAAATTAACTTGTTTGTTATTATTTAGCGTTTTAACCGTAAACGTTAATAACCCGGAACAATTTTGATTTACGTCGGAAATTGCGATATTTGCAAACAAGCCTAATGTTAAAAATAGTAAAGTACCATAAAGCTTATAATTCATTATTATTTTATCCTTATATTTGATTAAAAATAAATCATTTTTATAAATTAAGTCAACGAGCTTAATGCGCTCAGTAATTCAATCACTTATAATTTCCATCTAAAAGTACACTATTGTACCTATATTTATAACATTATATTTCATTTTCTTAAGGAACTAATTTAAGATGAAAACACTTGATTGGCCACTAGAGAGTGCTCAAATTGATTTAACACCCAAACAGCGGTGGTTTCATGCTGGTTCAAATCTCTGTCTTGATTTTCATGGTGACCCATTACGTGCAAAATTAGTGGTGTATTCTGATGGTAATCATCACATGGCTTTGCAACAATCAATGCAGCAATTTTTAAAATTACATCCTGATGCAAACGATATTTTTTATGCCACAACACCCCCAGGAGTTTTGGTTAATGCATTACAAAACAATGGGCTGGTTTTAGGTAACTTAACTATTTCGGCAAAACCCCATATATTTATTGGTCCTGAGGATATTTTAAATAAGCTTGTCGAACAAAAATATTGTGAGCGCTATTCTAAATTTATTAAAAGTCAGGGTAATGTATTACTTGTATTAAAGGATAATCCTTTAAATATTAAAACTATCGATGACTTGTTTCAGGAAAACGTATGTTTATTTCTTTCTAATCCCCAAACGGAAAAAGCGAGTTACCAGGTGTATTTTGAGTTTTTATTGAATACTGGATTAACACAACAGAAAATAGCATCACTTAAAACTTATTATGGTAGTAAAATTCATCATCGTGAAGCGCCTCAAGCACTCATCAATGGTGATGCGAATGTAGCCGTGGTGTATTATCATTTAGCTTTACGTTACTGTCGAATATTTCCGGAATTATTTGATATTGTTGAGTTAGTGCCATTGTTGCATGACTCTAATCCAATTACTGAATATGCGATAGGTATAGTTGGTGATGGGGGGCAGTATGGTGAATTATTTTTTCGGTTTATGCAGAGTGAGCAAGTTAGAGGTATTTATAACGAACATGG
>JBGMQW010000299.1:0-3366 GCA_048060815.1 Thiohalomonadales bacterium
TTAAGTGGGAGAAAAGTGTTACCGATTGAAATCTTTATTGATGATTTTTTAAATGAAAAAATTCAGTTTAGAAATCATGTCCTGACAAATAAAACACAACACCTCAATATCCATTTTTACGAAATGCCGTGTTGGAACTGCGGCGTCATCAATCATCTATATTATATTAGACCTGAGTTTCAGTCTTCGTGTAATGCATCACTTCATTATACCGAAACGTTGTGGGGGGATCATCGCTTGGTCTATTTGCCAGCGATAAGGAATGTTGTTGATAAGTATGCAGCGTCTCACTCGGTATTAAATCTTGCGACCATTAAAGAACGCTATAGTAAAATGGCGGGCCAATCGTATACCTCATTTGGCTGTGAAGCCTGCGACAAAATATTTGGTGACTGGTTTGTCCATGAGGCTGAGATGGAAGTACAGTATGGTGATGGGGTCATCGACTCTTTAGAAGCCGATATTGAGATGGATGAGCAATTCAATCATGCTATTCCTCATTGGTGTCATCCTGGTGACTTAGACTTTTGTTCAGATGTCGGTGAGTGCAGTCCGCCGATTAAGTTGGTGGAAGAGGAGAAATCAAATACGGAGATCGCGATTGTCGTGGATGGAAAAGAAATTATGCTGGACTAGTGGCTACCTGACACAGGGAAGTGCCAGAACAACTTACGTAAACAGGATATTAACGGTACTGGGTTTACGTATTCAGATGGCATTTTTTCGTTTTTTTGCAATAAAGGCTACATATATGTTGCCTTTATTGGTGATATAGGCTATATATATGTTGCTTAGATAGTAACTAATGGCGATATATATGTGGTGGATGAGATGTTAAAGACAATTATACGTAAACAATATCAAGATAAAATTGACCAGACAAATCAATTAACAGGCTTCGTGCGCCCAAAAGAAGGCTGGATACGGACTCTACGCAAGGCATTGGGTATGTCTGGGCCACAATTGGCCAAGCGTTTAAAGGTGGGTAAATCTCAAATGTCCCAAATGGAACGTTTAGAAATGGATGACAGGATCACCTTGAAGCAGTTACGCAAAGTAGCACACGCTTTAGACTCTGAGCTGGTATATGCACTTGTACCTAAAAACCCCGTCAATGATATGTTGTGGGAACGTGCCTGCGAAAAAGCCAAAGCCTTAGTCGAAAAAACAGATGCACAGATGAAGCTAGAATCACAACAAGTATCCCGTGATTTATTGGAGTCATTTAAAGAAAAAGAAGCCGAACGATTAGTTAAAGAAATACCCCGTGACTTTTGGGAAGACTAATGGAATTGGATTCACCTAAGGGTGCTACGCCGCTCGATCCAGATGAACTCGAAGGATTGAAATTACCCCATATTCAAACACGAGAAGAATTAGATCAGGTAGAGCATGCCAATATTCAAGAAGGACTTATATGGTTATCGAGACAACGAAAATACAAAGATTTTTTAAATGAAGCCTTTGTAAGAGAGTTGCATGAACAGCTTTTTAGTCATGTATGGAGCTGGGCAGGTCAGTTTCGTCAAACTGAAAAAAATATTGGTATCGATCCACATTATATAAGTGTTCAATTGCGTGACTTGTTGGTAGATACTCAAATTTGGATTGAACAGAGTACGTACTCACGAGAGGAATTTGCTGCGCGTTTTCATCATCGTCTTGTTAAAATTCATCCATTTCCAAACGGTAATGGTCGTCATGCACGCATCATGACGGATGTTCTATTAGAAAAATTGATGGGCGTTGCACCAATAAATTGGGGAGGAAACTTATTAGTGGCTGATGGTGAACATCGTCAAACTTATATCACTGCATTACAAGCAGCCGATCGAAATGACTATCAACCACTAATTAATTTTGTTTCTGAATAAAAAAGATGTTTGCTTAAAAAGAATCATCAGTGTCAGGTCTTGTTTCTTGCTTTTATAATCCGACTCACCCATGAATAATGCACCATAAAGTAATCTCCTATCGCTTTCATGCTCAATGGATCAGCTAACTTGGTATAAAGGGCGGTTTACGGCTGCCAAATGATCAAAAAACGTAAATCTTTTAATACTGATGCTATTCATTCTCTGTTTTACACCTATTTATTAACTCGCCATAAATTCAATAAAACCTTGAAAAGTACCCATATTGGGGTCTATAATACCCATATTGGGTCTTATTTGGGTTTTGTTGATATGTTAAAAACAAGCATTGGTGATGCACTTTTTACTAAAACACAACAGCAAGTGCTGGGTTTGCTTTATGGTAAGCCTAAGCAGAGTTTTTATACTAATGAAATTGTGCGTTTGGCTGATATGGGCAGGGGAACAATCACCCGTGAATTGGAAAAACTCGTTTCTGTCGATTTAATAGTGATGACACGAACGGGAAATCAGAATCATTATCAGGCAAATCCTTTATGCCCTATATATGATGAGTTACTTGGCATTGTTAGAAAAACATTTGGACTTGCTGATGTTATTAAGTATGCTTTGAAACCTGTTTCTGAGCAGATTGATTTTTCGTTTATTTATGGTTCGATTGCAAGAGGTGAAGAGTCGGCAGGTAGTGATATTGACTTGCTGGTTGTTTCCGAATCATTAGCTTATGCTGATATGATGAATGTACTTGAAGATGCAGAAAAATCACTGGGCCGTCCAATTAATCCATCGATTTATATGAGTGAACAAATTCAGAGTAAGCTAAAACAGAAGAATGCATTTTTAACCAAGGTAATGGAACAGCCAAAGTTATGGGTAAAGGGAAGTGACGATGACATTAGAGAATTTAGAAAACCTAGTAAAAATTAAGCAACTAAAAATAGAGCCTCCAGATCAAAACGAGTTTGATGGTATGGTGAGTTCAGCAAAAAGACGACTAAAAGATGCAGAGGTTGAAGGGGTATCTGAAGAAGGATGTTTTCTTTCAGCTTATGGTGCGGCACATACCTTGTCTTTGGCTGCTATGAGGTGGCATGGGTATCGTTCTGAAAATCGTTATTTAGTTTTTCAATGTTTGCAACATACAGTTGGACTGGAAGATTCAAAGTGGCGAGTATTGGATAAATGCCATAAGCAAAGAAATTTAGCTGAATATGAAGGGCATTTAGAAATCACTCCTCAATTATTTAATGAATTAATTGCCGTCACTAAGGAATTATTAATTTTGGTTGAAACATTAGGGCCGACTAAGTAATAGTTTATTTGCTGACTTCCCGCTAAACTCTCTTTATGAATATTATCGACACCCATTGCCACCTTGATGTTGCTGATTTTGATCTTGATCGAGATGAGATCATTGGGCAGTGTCGCGCGCAGGGGATTTCGAAAATTATTGTTCCTGCTATTGAGTCGAAAACCTGGGGTAAGCTACTTG